>NZ_BTCK01000025.1:0-90278 GCF_033239625.1 Paenibacillus sp. CCS19 | reverse complement strand
ACGCGGTGTCGTAATAAACTAAATGGACATTAAAAAGGCTGTCGAGACTTTCTCGACAGCCTGAGCGACTCCATAGGAGTCGCTTTATCAACAACCTTCTTCCTCTAACTCACGTTCCGAACTTTGCCAAGGAAGGTATTGATCGCATAATACGCTGCGCCGCGGACAGCAGACCGATCCTGCAGATCAGCGAACAGAATGCGCATCCGTTCGCGGTGATAGGACAAAGTGCGCATGTCGACCGCTTCTTGTACCGCCTCTTCGAGCCAGCGGCTTGCTTTGCTCATCCGGTTGCCGATAATGACAACGTCAGGGTTGAACACGTTGACGATGTTTGCAATGCCCGCCCCAAGGTAACCGCCGATGGAGCGGAACAGCGCAAGCGTACGCTCGTCGCCCGCTTCCGCGCTGGCGATGAGCTCGTCCAGTTCCTCTGGGAGCCCTTGCTGGACAGCTTGTTCCAGCAGGGCATTTTCCGAAGCGTACAGCTCCCAGCATCCCCGATTGCCGCAGCGGCAAGGCTTGCCGCTGTACTCGATCGAGAGATGGCCAAGCTCGCCGGAGAAGCCGGATGCACCCTTGTACAGCTCCTTGTGCAAAATAATGCCCGTACCTATCCCGATGCCGACACTGACATAGATCTGATGCGCGATGCCGCGCCCCGCTCCGTACTTCTGCTCGCCTTGGGCACCTGCGTTCGCTTCGTTATCGATCGTGACCGGCACCTGGAACTTGTCCTCCACGAACTGCTGCAGGTCGACGCGTCCCCATTCCAGGTTCGGCGCGAACAGAATCGTTCCTCGGTCATCCACAATGCCCGGCACGCCGATACCGATGCCAACGATACCGTAAGGACTCTCCGGTGCCAGCGCAATCAGTTTCTCTATGCATTCGGTCAACTGCTTGAGGCCCGACGCCAGATCCGGCCGTTTCATCGACCATTCGCGTTCTTCTATTACATGGCCTAGCAGGTCCGTCAGCACGCCGCGAATATAGTTGACGCCGAGATCTATGCCGACCGCATAACCCGCCTGTGCATTGAACAGCAGCATAACGGGCTTACGGCCGCCGTTCGACTCCCCCTGCCCGATCTCCTCAACGAGCTTTGCATCGATCAGATCCAGCACAAGGCTGGATACTGTCGCCTTATTAAGGCCCGATCGCTCCGAAATTTGTGCGCGGGACAGCGGTCCGTTCTTCAGAACGGAATCGAAGACAATCGCTGTATTTATCTTTTTAATCATCGTTTGATCGCCGGTCTGCTGTGTTTTCGCCATCTATTGACATCCTTTGCTGCATTGATAGTATGATTGTAACACAATCCTCTTAGTTTGTTTAGGCAGTAAACGAAGTCGAGGCTGGAAAACTAATGCAGAACCTGTTTTATTTCGTTCTAAGTCCGGGTCGCAGCTTCAAGAAAGTTATCCTGAAGGATCTGTTCATACAAATTGTATTCCTCTTGCTCTAATTGATCGAGCTGGCTTAACAGCATCGGAATGGATCCCTTATTCTGTTGAAGAATGCACTTGAGAAATTTATAACGCAGCATATTGAATCGTTCGGCCAGATCCTTTATTTTCGGCAAAATAAAGCTTGTATCCCATCCGAGTCCTAACTGCTCCGCAATTTCAAATCTCTTCACCATGCCAATTTTATGTTCGCATACAATGTGAAGCGGTCGAATGTCGAATGCCATATTCTCATCTAATAGCAGTGCATGTTCCTTGATGCATTGATAAACCTGCAGCCCATATACCCTGTACTCGTTGCTTCGATAGCGCACCCTTGATTTCATCAAGTCTTCAATGCTATGCATGATGCGTGGCACGTCAACGTTCATCTCGACCGACTTGGTTTTTTTGAACAACTTGCTATGCGCACACCAATGATAGGTCATAACTACATTGCCGAAAGCGTTCTCAATTTCTTCGAACGTCAATGTTGTATCCGAGAACAACTCATTCTTGAAGTAACGGGCATAAACGATTTGCTCTGCTTTATTGTAGCCGTAAATGAAAACCCCGTGATCGTGGTCAAACTTCTGATAGGCTTTCGTTCCTGGAATATAGAATTCGTTGACGATCAGTTCCATATAGTGCTCGTCGTCAATGCAGTCGAATATAAAGCCCATAATACCTTTGCTATAATTCTTAATGATGTTCTGATGAACGTTCTGCACAACCATAATTTCTGAATAGGCTTCATAGAAATCTTCACGATAGAAATCAAGCAGGTTATTTCGGTTCTTCACAAACTCTTTCGAACACATTAATTGAATAAAATGATTCATGAACCACTTTCTATAAAGCGGATCGTTATCAAGATCCAACATCGAGAAGCAATTGGCGTGATGCTGATACCCTAGAAAAAAAGGCTTATAGATTGGCAATATTAATTCATTCATCAAATTCCCTCCTATTGTTTATTAACAGAAGACTTACGATTGCAATGAAACCTCCTAATCTTATTGGGATTTTCGCTGCAAGCACAGATGCCAATAATAGGTTGTATTTATTCATAATGGTAATTTTATAGACGGATTCCGTCAAGACCTTGGTCTGATTCTTTACACTGGATATAGGACAATAGAAGTTATACGTCTCGCGAACGGCAGGAATGGTTTGAAATAGGGGCGTTAGTGAAAATAACCGGTATTCTATCGAATGAACTAAATTGTATAATTGATATAGAAGTTCTAGGAGGACGACATACATGGCAAAATCAAAGGTTCCCAAACGACCGACAAGAGACGAGTTTGTGTTAGAAGAGATAGGCAATCAAATTACGGAAGCTTTTCACGAGGAGTCCATCATCCTGTTGACGATCTGGGGCTGGGAACATCCATTGCGCGGCAAAATCGTTCATCTCGATTCGCGAACAGGCAAAGTGCACGTTCTGACGTCGGAAGAGACCGTTAAAGTACCGTTCATGGACATTATGAGTCTGGATTATCCGAGAGATTAAGAGAATCAAAACAAACGCCGTCTTTCCAGACTCTTAATAGTCTAGGAAAGACGGCGTTTATCATAATGGTCAATGGGCTATCGGCTGCGTTAATCAGCTTCTTGCCGCCCACGCCGTGGCGGCTAGGAGCAGCCGTCGCACCGCAGGGTGGCGGAGCGAGTCCGCGGTATGTCCTGGCATCACGTTGATGATGCGGCCTTGGCCGTACGTCTGTATCCAGACTGCCGGATATGATGCACCTTCGTGCTCATATTGCAGAAGCACTTCGCGGTCCCCATTCGGCGCATCGGCGAATTCGTAGCGGTATGGCTCCTCATCGAGCTCGAACGGCTCGATCGCAGCGAGCAGAGCCGCGAATCGATCAGCGTCCTCTGATGCAATCCCACCTTCCGCTTTACTCGCTTCCACCACAGGGGTGAACTTCAATGGTTGAAAAGGCGGATGCCCCGTAAACTTCGCGCCGAACAACGGCAGCAGTCGCTCATGAATCGCTAGCGAAATGCCGCAGTGCAGCGACACGAGACCGCCGCCCTTCGATACATAAGCCAGCAATCCGTCCGCTTGCTCTTCAGTAAGCTTCTCCGTCCAACGGTCCGTGTACGAAATAATGACATCCGCATTCAACGACGGCTGTCCTTCGAGCGCAGCTCCGTATTCAACAATGGTCTCGACACTGAAGCTTGGAGCCAGGATCGCATTTATATCCTGTTCAACAGCTTGGACGGGATGATAAGGCGCTTCGACGTCACCTAACAGAACGGCTCTCCCCATATCTTTTACCATGGCAGACGCGTCCCGAATTCCGTATCGATATAAGGCGGCTTGCCGTCCGCGTCCGGCCAGTCCGATTCGTTCATGATCGCGCCAAGCACGTTCGCAGCTGATTGTTCGATCGTCAGTCGAGCGGTCGTATTCAGTTCGCCATGCATATAGCTCTGAACCCAGCCTGGATGCAGCACGAGCACGCGTCCGCCAAGCGGCTTCAGTTGGTTGTGAACGAGCGCCGACTGCATGTTTACTGCCGCCTTCGACATGCAATAACCGTACCAGTTATCTCGGCCGCAAGCGCCGACGCTTCCCGCTTCCGACGAAATATTCGCGATGATCGGACGCTCCGAGTTAAGCAGCAGCTTGCCGAACATTTGCGTTACGCGCAGCGGTCCGAGCGTGTTCACATTAAGAACCTGCTGCATTTCTGCAAAATCAAGCGCGTCCGGCAGCTTCTTATCGATATCGCCCAGAATGCCAGCGTTGTTCACGATCAGATCGATGCGTTCCGTCCAGCCTGAAGCCTGCGCTGCTGCCGCTCTTACGCTATCGTCACTGCCGATATCCAAATCTTCTATAATGAGCAGGCGGCCTTCTGCCTGCTGTCCTAACTGTTTGAGTTCCTCTGGAACTTGTCCATGCACGCCGGCAATTACGCGCCAGCCTTGTTCCAGCAGCCCCTTCGCAAGCCCGAAGCCAAGTCCTCGTCCAGCTCCAGTAACTACTGCTGTCCCATTATGTATCGCCAAGCTAACCGCTCCTTTTTGTCGATAATGATAGAGGTTGCACTTGCATGGCTTCATTGTAGCATAATGCAGCAGTCAAACTAGGTAGGAAATCAACTGACTTTCTGTGCTTTGCTGTCATTCCAGCTGATCGATCATCCTTACTTCTTAAGCTCCCGGTCCAAAATCTCCTGCCCCTGCTCTTGCATGCGCTCGATCATTTGCTCGAAGGTTTGCTTGTCGGACATTACGTTCGAGATTTCTTGATTAAGCATCTCTGCCATTTCGGAGTAAGCAGAACTAGATAACGTTCCATAATCCGAGGGAACGTTGGACGGCATCTGCCGATAAATAGACCTTACGATCGGATCCTTCGCATATTCCGCGTAAGTGATATTGCTGGGGATCGCATTATCGCTATAGCCATCCTGAGTAAATCCAGCTCTTACCTTGGCAACGTAATCCCCCATAATGAAGGCGATGACATCCCATCCAACCTGTGCCACAGGAGAACCTGCACGTAAACTCATCGTAAATCCGGGATACATACTAAAACTTCTTGTCCTCGTAGCCTCATCGACAGGCGCTCCCACAGCACCTAATTTGAACGGCACATCCTGATAGGCCCGGTAACTGCCCACTACCATCCCTGCGCGCCCTTCAGTGAATAAATCTGTCTGTCCGGGTTCGCCGTACGAAGCAACTGGCTGCTCACTATTATCTTCTTCCATACCAAGCTCGAATGTCCCGCTCTTATAAGATTCGACAGCCGTTCGATACACGCGCTGCCAAGCAGGCATATTCACGGTCATGACTCCAGTAGAAACACGGTACGGGTAATTACCCAACTGGTCTGTCATTCCGATCAAGCTGGCAAGTCCGCTCGGACCCGAGAACGCTGGAAGAAACCCGATCACCTTCTCCTCTTCTGAGCTGCCGGACTGTGTTACACGCTGTGCCAGTTGTAAAATTTCAGCCCAGGTCATTCCGTCTTGCGGAGGTCCGATACCAAGCCGATTGAACAAATCCTCATTGTAGAACAGCAACTGTCCACGCAGATTAGGCGTCAACGCGTACAGCGCCCCGTCTCTGTTCTGCTTCATTTGTTCGACAATACCAGGATGAATATGTTGTTCCAAGTTATGATCTTCTGACAAATAAACCGATAAATCGCTCAGCAGCCCTTCGTTTGCGAGAGCTTTATACATGGAATCGTCGCCAAGCATGATTAGATCCGGCTGCTCGTTCGCAATTAATTCCTTCATTCGCTTCAAGCGCTCTGAGCTTGGCAGGGCGTAATTCATTGCATCCGACGTTGAGATTACTTGAATCTCAACATTCGGAAACGCCGCGTTAATATAGTCGCCATATTCCAAATTGAAGTTGAGCTCGCTGCTGTCCATCACTTTCAAGACCTGCTTCTTAGCCGTCTCTCCTTTATCTTCCGTACAGCCTGTCAGCCCAGTCAGCACCAGTGCAGCGCTCATCATGAATACCAATAGTCGAAATATGCCGCGGCAGCCCTGCAATAGTCCTCCCAATGGCAAAGCTATTCTCTTCCGCCTCATTCCTTCTGCCCCTTAGCCTTCGCCGCGTCCAGCAGCTGCTGACCCTGTTCCTGCATCCGCTTCAGCATGGTTTCTTCGGTCTGCTTGTCGGCTAACGTATTACTGATCTCCTGTTTAATCATGTTAAAGAACACTTCATAGAACGATGGATCTATCCCTGTTCGATCATCTGGCGGCGTAATGGCCGGCATCTGTTTATACAATCCCGCAGCGCTTTCGTTCTTGGCATGCTGCCCATAAGAGATTCGACTCGGTAGGCCAAAGCCGTTCGCCTGCTGTGCCGACACCTTCGCCACATAGTCGCTGACCATGAATTGTATGAAGCCCCAAGCTCCCTGCACCTCCGACGAGCCAGCACGGATCGCAAGCTTATGATTCGCATGAAAATCAGCGCTGCGAGAACGCGTCGAAGCGTCGACCGGAGCATTCACGGAACCCAGCTTGAACTTCACATTGCTGAACGCCCCATACGATCCAATCGTCATGGCCGCTCGACCTTTGCTGAACCAGTCCGCTGATAAGGTCGCCTCCTGATCGTAATACGTGGTTCCTTCGGCACTTATCTTGCCTTCCGGCGTAAACGATCGGAAGGTTCCGTCCTTGTAGTGGGACAGCACGGTATGAAATACTTGCTGCCAGGTTGTTGTGTCGAGCGTCACTTTACCAGCTTTCAATCGGTACATCGAAAGCCCCTCTGTACTGCCTATATAGGAGGCAAGCTCCATAGGTCCCGAATAGGACTGATAATAGCCGACCGGAGCATCTGACGAAGTAGATGCTGCTGTAAATCGATAAGCAAGCTGAAGCAGCTCTTCCCACGTCATGCCATCATGCGGTAGATCAATGCCATACTCTCGGAATAAATCCTCATTGTAATAGAGCTTAGAAGCAGTAAATAAGGTGGCCATTCCGTAAGGCAGACCGTCTCTGTTCTGCTTCATTAGTTCAAGAACGCCAGGATGAATCTGTTCCGATATACCTGAAGATTGCATATAAGGAGACAAATCCGTCAATAAGCCCTCATCTGCCAGCGATTGATAGATCTCATCGTCTCGCATGACGATGAGATCCGGCTGCTCGCTCTCAATCAATTGCTTCCACCTTTTCTCACGTACCTCGAACGGTGCGTTCCAGTCCGAGGCGTCTTTAGCCGAAATAAATTGAATACGCGTATTCGGGTATACGGCATTCAAATAATCCCCATACATCGAGTAGAAATTCATTTCATCAATATCGGCAACCTTCAGGACATCCGGCTGTTTCACCGGCTCTTCTCCGTCCGAGCAACCTGCCAACGCAATCAGCAGCAGCAATCCGACCAATGCCGCTATTCCGCCCCGCCGCATTACGACTGCTCCTTCTGCGCATTCAATTCATCCTGCTGCGCACGCTGCTCCAGCTTTTCCTTCAATTGAGCAAGCGCCTGGTCGACCGAAAGCGTGCCGGCAATGACTTCCTCCAGCAGCGGCTTGCTGTCCTGATAAGCATAACCAATAAGCGTATTGCTGTTTGGTTTGCCTTCCGCTGCGCTCTGCCAATCCTGCGGCAATTCCAGCTTGTTCTGATAGAACGCAGCAACTTGTTCCTCGCTGAATTTCTGCTGCGCATCGGCTTGGCGAATCGGGGTCTGACTCATCCCTGTACCGATCAATCGCTTGGCGAATTCCGAGCCATTCATGAACTTGACCATTTCCCAAGCGGCCTTCTCGCTGTTTGCCGTCGAGGATACCGCATAAATCTCAAGTAGATGGAAAGAGGAAATCTGATCCCCTGGAACCGGTATCGTGATCCACTTCTGGTCATCTTTCCAAACAGACTTTATTTGCGAAACGTAATACCCGCTTGTCACAACCATCGCCGCATTGCCCTTCAGGAATGGATCCGATGGCGTGAACGACTCCACTTTCGACTCGCTGTCCGCTCCCTTATCCCGATAAATCCATCCGTCCTTATAGCCATTCGTAATCTTCGTCCACAAATCTGCCCAAGCCGGCGTATCGATCGTAACCTGTTTGCCATTTTGCGTGTCGGTCTGCAGTCCAGTAGCTTGTGCAATCTCGTTAACTAAGGAACTGGGATTGTCGCCAAATGACGAGGAAACTAGCCCCGCCGTCCCCGTTCCCTGGAACCTCGCAGCCGTATCCAACAGCTCGTCCCATGTCATGCCCGCATGAGGCAGCGGAATGCCGTTCTTCTCGAACAGCTCTTTATTAATAAATACAGCGTCCGTCTGAAAGGCTGGCGTCAAGCCATACAATTGGCCGCCCCCGTATTGGCGTAAAATATCGATGACCGGCTCGTACATCGCATCGACGTCGACGTCATCCTTGGCGATAAGCGTATCTAGAGGCTTGAGCTTGCCAGCCTTTGCAAGCTCATAATATTGCTGCAGGCTAAGTCTCAACACGTCCGGCTTCTCTTTATCGACCCATTCCGTAACATCTTTCCCCTCGGGAATCTGAGCCGTCTCCACAGTGACCGTCGGATGATGCAGCAAGAAAGGCCGCGCATACTGCATGTTGGTAAAACTATCGTATTGGCCTACCATGACCTTCAACGTCGCGTTCTCATCTGCCAGCACGTCGTTCTGCAGCGCAGCTGGAACGCCGTCCATGCCGCTTGGCTTCTGCTTCAGCATCGAACCGATATCGTCTCTTAATAACCAACCGCCGCCCAGCACAATGACTATGGACGCCAGCGCCGCCGCTGTCCGAAACCAGCGACTCGGCTTATTATTCCGCTCTTCCATTCGGATTCGTTCCCTCACTTTACTCTGAATGTCTGAGGTGAATCCACCATTGCGCATCGGCTGTCCTGACAGTTGTTTCTCCCATTGCTCCTGATACTGCCCGCTCATGTCCACTCCTCCTTGCCGTACGCGGCCGACTCGCCTTCAAGCTGCTTGAACTTGCGGCTTGCCTGCTCCCGCGCACGGAACAGCCTCGACTTGACCGTGCCTTCGGATACACCGAGCATCTGCGCAATTTCTTTCATCTGTAGGCCATGATGGGCAGACAACAGCAGCACTTCGCGCAGCTTGGCCGGCAGGTCCAGCACAATGGACCAGGTTTCATGGACCAGCTCGCGATCGAGTGCTTCACGTTCGGCAGAAGGGTGTAGATCGGACGTCAGCAGACGCTGCGGAAGCAGCATAACCCGTCGCAGCCACGACGAACGCATAGCGTCTAATGCCGTGTTGCGCGTAATGGCAAGCAGCCAAGTGCGCACGGACGATTCGCCTCGGTAGGAATACAGCTTCTCGTATACTTTGACGAATACATCCTGCGCGATATCATCGGCTAGCTCGCGGCTTCGCGTCAGGAATAAGGCATAGTTCCAGACGTCGCGCCCGTACGCTTTCATCAGCTCGTCCAGCACGGCTGACCGATCCAGCCCATCTTGCACATGCTCCAAATATTCGAAAGACAACACATTCACCTCGACAAGTAGACGATTCACGGCAGAGATAGTTCCCTATTTTTCCAAATAAATATTATAGAGGGTAATAGAATAAATAGATAGGCAATGCGCGGCGGCCAGCAACGGCTTGTCTATGAAGTTTGATGCCGACCACATGCCTAATCGGGCGACGTGTACAATCACGCCATCTCTCTGTTGCAAATCGTGCAATAGAACAAGCGTCATACTGTTGCAATTAGGCTTTCCATTGCATTTTGTACAACGAAACCGACTGTCTCTGTTGCACAAAGTACAACATGAGTCTCAAAACAACAGTCCATACCAACATTCTGTTGCATAAAATGCAGCGGCCCCCGCATGCTGAGAACTGCGAGCGGTGCAGAAAGTGTGGTTGACAACTGTCCCCCCTCTATCCAACCCGCATAGTTCTCGCACTCCATAGGTCCGGCAAAACAAAAACTCCCCAAGCGCCTGCCGCACGGGCAGAAACTTGAGGAGTATCGGTTGGTTAAGTATCCATGATCTAATAAGTAAGAACTGGCGTCTCCGGAATTATCGGATTTACAGGTTCTGCTGGTTTTACAGCATCCGCCGGAACAGCATCCAATGGTTTCGCAGGCTTCACATGATGACGTCCGATCGGCACGATCAACGGCGTTCCGGAAATCGGATCTTGGATGACGGCGCTCTCCATGCCGAAGATATCTTTCACCAGCTCGCTTGTAATAACGTCGGACGGAGCCCCTTCTGCCACCAGCTTCCCTTGATGCAGCGCGAAGATATGGTCGGCATAACGCGAAGACAAATTGATATCATGAAGCACCATCACAATCGTTGTTCCGTGTTTACGGTTGAGATCCGTAAGCAGATCGAGAATCTCGACCTGATACGTAATGTCGAGGAAAGTCGTCGGCTCATCCAGGAACAAAATGTCCGTCTGCTGCGCCAGAGCCATCGCAATCCAGACCCGCTGCCGCTGACCGCCGGACAGCTCGTCGATATTCTGATTGGCGAATTCCGTGATCTTCATGATCTCCATCGCTTCGGCGACAGCCTCGTAGTCCTTCTTCGACCAGCTGCTGAACAGCGATTGATGAGGAAACCGTCCGCGGCCAACGAGGTCCGCGACCGAGATCCCTTCCGGCACGATCGGCGATTGCGGCAGCAGCCCCAGCACGCGAGCCAGCTGCTTCGGCGGGATCTTATCGATCTGCTTGCCGTCAAGCGTAATGCTGCCCGAGGTCGGCTTAATAAGTCTTGCCAGCGTCTTCAGCAGCGTCGACTTGCCGCAGCCGTTCGCCCCGATAATGACGCTGATTTGGTTACTCGGAATCGTCAGACTGATGCCTTGGACAATCGTCTTATTCTCATAGCCCGATACGGTCTGTTCCGCTTGAAACGTATGTGTCGCCATCATTATAAGTCTCCCTTCCGATTCATTCGGATCAGCAAGTAGATCAAGTACGGCGCTCCGAGTATGCCCGTTATTATGCCCACAGGGAATCTGGTCTCAAAAGCAAATTGTCCGATAAGATCGGATGCCAATACTAGAATAACGCCGACTAAACCGGCAGGAATAGCGCCTGAGAACCCCGCTCCTACTAATCGTTTGGCGATCGGACCCGACAGAAATGCAACAAAGGCAATTGGACCCGTAATAGCGGTAGCGATCGAAATGAGAATGACCGCGCTCACAATAAGCGCAATTCGCGTCAAATTCGTATTCACGCCGAGCGATGTCGCGGACTGCTCGCCAAGCTCCAGTATGCTCAAATGTTTGCTCAGCATGACGATGATCGGGACAAATAGGATAACCGTGACAACAAGCGGCGGGAGCTCATTCATCTTCGAGCCATTGAGGCTGCCGCTAAGCCATCTCATCACGGCCGGCAGATCATATTGCGCGCTTTTCAGCATCAAATACGATATTACCGCATCCAGCATAGCCTGTATCCCGATGCCGATCAGAATCAAACGTCCGATCGAGAACGTTCCGCCTTTGTTGGATAATAGATAAATAATGATGGTCGTCGCAAGACCGGCAACAACCGAAGCAATCGAAACGACCGTATCGCTGGCATGGAGCATTGTAATGCAGAATACTGCAGCCGCGCCCGAGCCGGACGTAATGCCGATTACATTCGGGTTCGCCAGCGGGTTGCGGAACATCGTCTGGAACGTATGTCCGGCGATGCCGAAAGCAAATCCGGCCAGCATGCCGGCGAGCATTCTCGGCAAGCGTATCGTATTCACGGCGAAAGAAACGCCTTTAATCTTCTCGCCCGTGAGCGCACGAAGAACGTCTTGGACAGGATAGATCGTATTCCCCAGCATCAGCATGGAGATGCACAGCACGACGGATAGAACGGCCAATATGCTCGTAACCGCAATCCATCGACGATGGCGAGCGCGTCTACCTTCCATAATGTAAGCGATCGTATTAGTTGTCATAATGAACGCACTTTCGCTTTCATCGCTATTATTATCAGAATCGGAGCACCGACAAATGCGGTAACAACACCCACCTCAAGTTCGCCAGGACTGCCGACGACTCTGCCGATTACGTCCGACAAAGTCAGCACGATCGCTCCCGACAAGGCTGACATCGGGATGACGAACCGCAGATCAGAACCGAGCACCAAACGCATAACATGCGTAGCGAGCAATCCGATGAAGCCGATCGGTCCAGCCAATGCCGTAGTGGCGCCGCACAATAATACGCCTGCAACAGCCGCAATCAATCTTAATGTTCCCGTACGAACGCCAAGGCCTGTCGCAACCTCGTCTCCGAGAGCCAGCGCATTCAATGCCGGAGCCGTTACAAACGCGAGTACAATGCCAACGATCAGAAACGGCGCGAAGCTTCCGATGACATCCCAATTCCCTGCTCCTACGCTGCCTACTTGCCAGAATCGGAATTGATCCATGACGTAAGAGCGCGGAATCATAATCGCACTAACGAGTGAAGAAAGGGCAGCGCTTGTGGCGGCTCCGGCTAATACAAGCTTAAGGGGCGTGGCGCCGCCACGTCCCATAGAGCCGATTCCGTATACGAATATTGCGGTGAGCATTGCACCAGCCAGAGCCAGCCAAATATATTGACCTGCCGTGCTAATGTTCAAGAACGCAATCCCACAAACAACAAACAGCGATGCCCCTGTATTGACGCCCAATATGCTTGGGTCTGCGATCGGGTTTCGAGTAACGGCCTGCATAAGCGATCCGGATACGCCCAGCGCCGCCCCGCAGAACAGTCCGAAGACTGTCCGCGAGATGCGCTTGTGTACGATGCTAGCCTCGAAGGAATCCGCGTCCGGGTGGAACAATCCGTCAATAACATCATTCAACCGTACCACACGAGATCCGAACACGAGTGAAGCAATCATACAAAGAGCGAGCAGGATGACGCAGATCACCAGCACTTTCGTAAAATGCTTCGGAATATGCAGGCTTGCCTGTTTGTTGGTTGAAGCCGTCGTACTAGCCATTGATCTTAGCTACAGCTGCGTCGATCAGGCCTACATACTCGTCGATCGTGTATGCGATCGAGAGCGGGTTCGGGTTGCCTGCTGCCGCGAGCGGCGTTCCGTCTTTAATGAATACGACCGAGCCGCGCTTAATTGCTGGGATTTTGCCGAACACCGGATCCGCTTGAAGCGTCTTCAGCACGGACTCATCTGCGTAGCTGACAATAATGTCTGCATCGTTGAGAACGTCTGCATTCTCAGCGCTCAATTGAAGATAGAAGCCGGTCTCGTCAGTAACCAATTTCTTAACGCTGTCAGGGAATACCATGCCGAGCTCTTCCAGGAACGCGCCGCGCGGGTCGCCTGGCGTATAGATCGAAACGGAAGACAGATCTTGCGGCGAGATGTAAGCAAATACCGCTTTCTTGCCTTTGATGCTCGGATGCGCGTTTGCCGTATCTGCAATCAGCTTCTCCGTATCTTTAATGAGCTGTTGGCCTTCTTTTTCCATGCCCATGCCTTTGGAGTTGAATTCAACTTGCTCACGCCACGACGTCACCCAAGGCTGCGATTGGTAAGCAACAACTGGTGCGATCTGGCTCAGCGTCTCATATTCTTCCTTCGTAATGCCGGAGTATGCTGCAAGAATGACATCTGGCTCTGCATCGGAGATTGCTTCGAAATCAAGGCCGTCCGTATCTTGGAAAATGTTTGGCGTAGTCGCGCCAAGCTCTTTCAGCTTAGCAGCCGTCCATGGCAGCATGCCGCTGCCGTCTTCAACGCCATAGTTCGCTGCCGAGAAGCCAGCTGGCACTACGCCCAGCGCGAGCACAACGTCTTGGTTCGCCCACGAAATCGTAACGACACGTTCAGGTTTCTTCTCAATAACTGCTTCGCCAAGCGCGTGCTTGATCGTGATCGGGTACTGCACTTCAGCATCTGCAGCTGCATCGGTGGATGCTTCTGTTGTCGTCGTGTCTGCGCTTGCTGTTTCCGTCGTTGTCGCTTCCGTCGTCGATTCGGATTTGTCTTTGCTCGAGCAGCCGGCCAGTGCGATCATCAAGACGATCGACATGACGATTAGAGATTTGAAAGAGAGAAAACGTTTGGTATTCATTGTGGGCATACCCTTCCTTTATTTAAAAGTTTAGTTTGGATGATAATGATTATCAACGTCACTATAAAGGGTATGAGAACGATTGTCAATGCAAAAAACTGTAAATAATCCGCGATAACCCGCAACCACCCGTAATTTCTCTCTAAACTCTCTCTTGTTGGCGCTAAATCTAGCAATCCCCCTCTCACTCTCCCTCGCTTCCTAATGAAGGAGATGAGAATCATTTTATCGAAAACCATCATGATGTTAACCATTATCAGGTATGGAGGGTATAAGATGCAGCCTGTACCATCCTTAGAGATCATTAGCCAATTGTTCGCAGCAGCGGGTTTAGAGAAATATTGGAGTAATTATGAACAATATGTGAAGCCTGGCTTTCTTCTTGAACCTATGCTGACACCAGAAGAACAAATACCTGTCGGCAGCACAAAAATCGGAGGACATCCAGACGTACCAGCAAATTTCAAGTGGCCAGACTGGGAAGGCAGCCGATGGGTTTCATTGCGCAAATCAATCTAGCACAATTCCCTATGACAGCGGTTCATCCGAGCTACCCTGCCACAGGAATCATTCATCTCTTTTATCCCTGCGATGAGGATGTGCTATTCTCTGATGAATTTCTGCTTGAAACCTATCCTGAAGATCAGAATGCAGTGCTATATACTTCGGATTGTTCGAATCTAACACGGATTGAGGCAGACCCTGCTGTTCTTACATTCTCGAGCTGCGAGGTAAAAATCCGATTCGAGAACACCATACCCGATATGATGCGAATTGAGGAAGATCAATTGTTCGAAGACGATAAGGACGCCTATGTACGCTATTTGAAGTTCTGCTCTTCCTACAGCGAATTGACGGATAGCAGCATCGGTTTCCGCTTCCTCGGGTACTTGGATGGCTTGCAATACGGTTCCCAGGAAGTCGGGACGGAGCTGTTGTTCCAAGCCGATTCCAATGAAGAGATCGGAATGAAATGGGACTTAGCGGGACTGCTCTATTTCTATATTTCCAGAGAAGACTTGTTGAACCGAAGTTTCGATGCCGTGTATACGGACCGTGTCGGCACCTAGTTAATAGAACCATACTGGCGCTCTCAAGCAATTGAGGCGTCTTTTTATCGTTTCTTTATCTACCTTATTCATCTATTGATGCTACAATATTACAGGTAAAAATTAACTTGGAGGTGCACTTTTGAAAAAGTTTCAACGCTCCGTCGCAGGTTTGCTCTCGCTTATCATCGCATTCAGTATCGGTCTCTCACAGGCATACGCGTCCACCGACACCTTGATTACGAGAGGACAGCTGGCAGCTCTAATCAATCAGACGTTTCAGATTACAGTGGATCATCCGAAACAATCCTTCTCCGACGTACATGCCAGCGACTCGAACGCCGATGATATCGCAATCGCTGTCACGGTCGGTTATATGAAAGGCAAAGGCGGAAACAAGTTTCAGCCCAACGCTATCGTAACGGGACCTGAATTAGCAATCATTGCATGTAATCTTCTCTCGTGGAAGGGCATTGAACCCGGCAGCAGCATCACCGACGTTCCAGCATGGGCAGCGCCTTATTATGCCGCGCTTGACGACTTCGGTCTGCTGGACGACCTGGGCCTCCCTGCTCACAACGTCACGATCGAGCAGGCGAACCGTTTCATTGCGACATTGTCTTACATCGCGCAAGCAGCCGACAATAATCCTTACGGTGTCAAACAAGTTGGATTAAAGGACGATTTCTACCTGTACACCAACCGGAAGTATCTTGCGGATCCGGTTATCCACCCCGGTTACCCGATGGCCGGAACGTTCATGGACGTAATGAAGAAAGTTGATGACACCCGATCCGAAATAATGGACCAACTGCTCGACAATAAAGATCAAGCTGCCAAAGGTACACCGGAATGGAGAGCGGCTGAACTCTATGCGTTGTACACCGACGTAACCGCTCGCGAGAATGGCATTAAGAAGCTTCGCCCTTATCTGGACGAGCTGTATGCTGTCAAAGATGTCGCTGGACTGCGGGCAATCGCCGACAAGTATTGGGATCGATTCAATTTCGTTCCGTTTGTCGCTTTTGAGCCGCTGGAAGACACGATGGGTGACCGGTCCAAATTCGCTGTATTGTTCGCAGGTTCGGGATTAGGATTAGACTCGCCGCTCTACTATTCTGAAGATCCGTCTATGGATGGTGTTCACAAAGCCTATCTGGCCTACTTGGAGCAGGTACTCAGCTACATCGGTGAGAAAGATGATCTGTCCAAGCGCGCCGAAGCGATATTCGATCTCGAGAAGCAGCTTGCGGACAAATCTACACCGCCAGAGCAATTCCAGGATCCGCAGACGCTCTATACGAAAGCGACATGGGATGAGATGAAGAAGGCGACGACAAACTCGGGATTCGCCGAGTTGTTGATCAAGTTCTACGGTCTCCCTTCCAATATGACGGTTTACTCGCCGGAGCAGGATTATATTAAATTCGCCGACAGCCTCATTACCGATCAGAATTTGCAGGCGATCAAGGATATGCTGACGATCAACGCATTCCTGCAGTATCAATCGGCATTCTCCGAGAAGACGCTAAGCTTCCAAGACGAGTTGACGCAGGCGACGATGGGCATGGTACCTGACAAGCTTTCGGTGGAAGAGCGTGCAACTGCCTTGGCACAAAGCTATGAACCGCAAGCTTTTGACAAACTGTATGTGAGCAACTACTTCCCTGAGTCCAGCAAGAACGATGTCAAAGATATGGTTAGCGAGATCATCGCGAAATACGAGGTTCGGATCAATGATCTTGATTGGATGAGCGACGCAACGAAAGCGAAAGCCATTGAGAAGCTGAGAAACATCGATGTAAACATCGGTTATCCGGACAAATGGGATCCATCGCTTCCTTATAGCTTCAAAACAGCGGCAGACGGCGGCACCCTATTCGATGCCATGATAGAAACAAACATTACTCTCGAATCGACACTTAAAGAGGTCATGAAACGTCCGTACTCGTCGGATGCGTGGAGCATGATACCGGTTATGACCGTCAACGCCATGTATGACCAAACGAAAAACAGTATCATCTTCCCGGCGGCTATTCTGCAAGCGCCATTCTATGATCCTAATGCCAGCCGCGAGCAGAATCTCGGTGCTATCGGAGCCGTTATCGGGCACGAAATCTCCCATGCCTTCGACATTAACGGCGCTCAGTATGACAAAGACGGCAATGTGAGCAACTGGTGGACAGACGCTGACTACGCTGAATTCCAGAAGCGTGCAGCTCAGATCGCAGGAGAGCTGTCCGAGATCGAATTTGTGCCTGGCACTAACGTCAATGGCGACTTGACGCTTGGCGAGACGATTGCGGACCTCGGCGGTCTATCGTGCGTCCTTGACATCGCAGATGACGATCCGAATGCCGATCTATCCCAAGTGTTCGAAGGGTTCTCTCACGCTTTTGCATTGTGGATGCCTGTCGAGACGATCGTCGGATACATGCAGTTCGACCCTCACGCTCCTCAGAAAGTGAGAGTCAACTTCGCCATGCAAATGCTCGACAGCTTCTATAAAGTGTACGGCATTACGGAAGAAGACGAGATGTACGTCCCGCAAGAAGAGCGCGTCTCGATCTGGTAATGCTTCTATATCTAATTCGAAAAAGCCATCCGCATTGGATGGCTTTTCTATTTGGTTATGTATAGGTTGCATATTGATCTTCTCGCGATACTTATTGAACGATTCCTTTAATTCTTGGACCAGACACCCGATCCGGATGTGTTAAGGCTCCACGTTGCGTCTTTACCGATGGTATAGATTCCGTCCTCTGCAAGAGACCAGGAGATTCCATGCTGCATGCCTTCCTTTTCATTCGCGATAGGTTCCCAGTGATTTCCTCCGTCAACTGTCAAATAGATTAACGAGGATTCTGACTCTGGTTTCGTAACTAGAATCCCCTCTTCGGTCGACAGAAATAACGGAGGGTAGACAAATAATTGCGATTGCTCGAAGTCAGCTGGCACTTCAAGCGCTTGTTCCTTCCAAGATTGCCCTCCATCGTTGGTTATGAAGAGCCCTACTGTTCCATCCCATGGCGCATTTGTTGTTATCCAGCCTCTCGATTCATTCAGAAACACGATTCCTGACTTTACTCCACCGGGCAAGACGCTGTCAGCATTGTCTGAACGGGCAATTTCTAACCATGTGCTGCCTCCATCGACCGTTTTGGAAAGAACCATATCCTCTCTATGCATCCCATAGAAGCTGTAAGTGGCTTTCCATCCTAACTGATCATTCAAGAAGAAGGTTTCTTCACGCTCGCTGACTGGCGCCTCCTCCTTAGAATCAGAAGAATTGGATTGTGGTTGTCCCTGCTCCAAGGCAGCTCCACTAGTAATCTCATCTTGTTGTGTCCGAACCTGAGTGTCTTTAACGTTCGACTGGCAGCCTGATAGCAACGCAATCACCAAGGCCGATACAACGAATAAACTTGAGTATCTGCTCATGAAGGGAACCTCCCCCGTTTCATCGTCTAAGTTCCACTACAACAAGGTATCCTCCAGATGTATGAAATAAGTACAAGGTTTCGGAAGAGTAATACCAATCTTCTCTTGAGGGAAATTGTATTCTGCAACGAACGTCAAAGCCAGCTGGATGTCTTCTGCCTTGTCATTGTAAAATGTGCAACGGAATTTACGATTTCGTTCTATTCGGAAGTCTCCATTTCATAATGTACAGCAGAATTTGGACTCATTGGCGCAAAAATGAGGCCGACTAACCGTTTCGCACCATTTCCATTGTACAAAATGCAACGCCTGGCTTTAGACACATTACAGACTGCTGCTTTTGTTGTACGAAAAAGCAATGACGCATGATGGAGGCGCTCATCCATTGACTCCCGCTCCCCTGTTCTCAATAAAGCCGATTCTTATACCCGTCGGCCAGCCGATCCGCTACCGTGTCTGCGGTCACGCCTTCCATGGAAGCATGGGCCGCAATGATGGCAGCCGGCGACGGGAGCAGCTCCTTGCCTGGCCAGAACTCTGGCTTCCATAGCTGCGAGCGCAGAAACGCCTTCGCGCAGTGCATGTAGCACTCTTCTGCCTCTACGATAATGCCCAGCATAGGCACACGATCCTTGACTGCCATGCGGCTCAGAAGCTTCTCGTCCTTCGTAATCGAAGCACGTCCATTGACGCGCAGCGTTTCACCAAGACCGGGAATCATGAACAGCATGCCCACATGCGGATTCGCGATGATGTTGCGCAGCGAATCGATGCGCTTGTTGCCCGGACGTTCCGGAACGACCAGATGCCGATCATCTAGGACGTGAACAAATCCAGGATCGTCTCCTCTAGGCGACACATCGCATTGCCCCGCCTCATTAGAAGTTGAGAGCAGAACGAATGGCGACCTCGCGATAAAATCCCGACAATGCGCATCCAATTGCGTAATCATCTTGCGCTCCACAAGCTCTCCCGGAAATCCGATCAAAGCGCGGAGCTCCTCTTCCGTGCGAATCAATTGGCTTCTATCTATCTCTTGCTCGTACACGTGCGGCCACCCCTTCAACAATAGCTGGATTTGATAATATTACCATGCAATCAAATCATTCAATCATTTCAGAGTAAAAAATAACCACACGCCAAAGAGCCGTAAGTCTAAACCTACGGCCCTCTCCAATCTACAGTAAATCGCTAAGACTCATCCTGCATCAGCTGCAGCTTCAGCCGGTTCATAAACAGCTTCAGAATTCTCGACTTCGCCGCGTGATGATGCATCGCCCACCCCAATGGCACAGGACGGTTCATCGGTATATCCATGTCCATAATATGCAACTCAGGATCGTTAGACAAATATTCGCTGCCCTTGAGGAACGTGTAGTCCACCCCGATAGAGATGGCCATCTCTTCTCTAAGCGCCCCTTTGATCGCAGCCGAGTTGTTCGTCGTGAACAGCAGTTCTACAGGTCCGTACTTCTGCCCGAACTTCTCAATGAACCATTCCAGGTAATCTTCCTTATAGAGAACGAGCGGATATCGGTGAAAATCTTCAATGGCCGCCGACTTCTGCAGCGACAGCCGATTGTTCCGATTCAAGAAACAGACAAGCTTCGTATCCATCACCTTCGCGAACTCGAACTCGTCGATGCCGGAGCGCAAATCCTCGTATAGCACAATGAGTCCAAGGTCGACCTTATGCTGCTTAATATCGCTCATAATTTCCTGAGAGCTCTTCTCTGAAATCTCAATTCGCACATTGGGAAAATCCCGCTTGAAGCCTGCGAGCGTCTTTACGAGCAAATACATCGGTCCAGGGATCGTCGCGATCCGAAGCTCGCCGCTCATTGTATTCGAGTAGCTTCGGGCTTCTTCCTTAAACTCATGAATCTTCTCCAGTATGACGGCTGCCTTCTGAATGAGAGCAAAACCTTCTGCCGTCGGAAAAGTGCCGCTGCGCGATCGCTCGAACAGCTCTACATCGAACTCCGCCTCCAAACTCGAAATCGCTTGGCTCAGCGCTGGAACGGAAACAAATAAGTTTCGTGCCGCTGTCGATAAAGAGTTCGTCTTGGCGATTTCTACGATATAGGTTAATTGATCCATATTCACGGTGTTCATCCGTTCCTTAAGCGCAGATTAACGTAACCTAATGTTTAGTTAATTTATTATTACACATGCCAGTCCTATAATGAAAGTGTAACGAGCAAGCTAACATCTTTGAGAAGAAGGTGCGCATATATGCGTTTGGATGGCAAAACAGCGCTTATTACCGGCGGTGCAACCGGCATCGGCAGAACGACGGCAATTCGTTTCGCGAAAGAAGGCGCACGAGTCGTTGTCACCGATATTAATGAAGCTGGAGCAAGTGAAACAGCTGCTCTAATTCAAGCAAACGGCGGAGAAGCAATCTCGTTCCGCCTTGATGTAGGCAGCGAAGAGAACTGGAAGCAGATCGTACAAGACGTTGTGAAGTCGTACGGTACGATTGATATTTTGTTTAATAATGCAGGCATCTATGTAATCAAGCCGCTGTTCGAGACTAGCATCGAGGATTGGAACCGGATGCTGTCGATCAACGTGACGGGCGTGTTCCTCGGCATGAAGCATGTAATTCCGATTATGGCTCGAAACAAGAAAGGCTCCGTTATTAATGCATCTTCGATTGCAGGTCTCACAGGTGCGCCAGGCCATACGATGTACGGGGCGAGCAAAGGCGCCGTCCGCATCATGACGAAGGACGCCGCAATGGAATTCGCGACGCTAGGTGTACGAGTCAACTCTATCCATCCGGGATACATTAATACAGCGATGGTTGAATACGCATCGGAGACAACGAAACAAAGCAAGGAGCAGCTTGGACAAGCCGTGTCGCCAATGGGTCATGTAGGCACGACCGAGGACGTTGCGAATCTGGTACTGTTCCTTGCTTCGGATGAATCATCCTATATTACAGGCGCCGAGCATGTGATCGACGGCGGCGCAACTGCTCGATAAAGATAATCTAAGGGGTGCGTGAATATGCGATTTGAACATAAAGTAGCAATCGTAACTGGCGGCGCGAGCGGAATTGGCGAAGAGACGACACGATTGTTCGCAGCGGAAGGCGCTAAAGTCGTCATTGCCGACTTCTCGGAACGCGGCGAGACGGTAGCGCAAGAGCTGCGCGACAGCGGCTATGAAGCACTGTTCGTTCGTACAGACGTCACGAAGGAATCCGATGTGCAAGCTCTCGTTCAGGCAACAGTCGAGAAGTTCGGCAAGATCGACATCTTGTTCGCCAATGCCGGCATCGCAAACGATGCGCCAGGACATCAGCTGACGATCGATAAATGGCAGCGGACAGTCGATATTAACTTGACCGGCGTCTTCCTATGCGACAAGTACGTAATCGACCAGATGCTGAAGCAAGGAACAGGCGGCGCAATCGTGAACTGCGGCTCGATTCACAGCCATGTCGGCAAAGCCGGCGTGACGGCCTATGCAGCTGCCAAAGGCGGCGTGAAGCTGCTTACGCAAAGCCTCGGCATCGATTATGCCAAGGAAGGCATTCGCGTCAATGCGATCTGCCCTGGCTACATCGATACCCCGCTGATCGCTGGCCGCAACGAGGCGATTACGCAGCATCTCGTCGGTCTCCATCCGATGGGCCGCCTCGGCCGTCCAGAGGAAGTGGCGAAGGCTGTATTGTTCCTAGCAAGCGACGATGCATCGTTCATTACGGGCGCTAACCTGCTCGTCGATGGCGGATATACCGCACAATAAAAAGCCTGCGGCTAGTATTGAAACGCTGGTCCCCCTTCGGTCCAGCGTTTTTTTTGGTGAACGCGGTTCCCCGTTTATATCGCCTCTCGCAACCGTTACATCGCCCATCGATACCTGCAACCGTTACAGCCGAGACCTACACGAAAACGTGCATCCATCAATCGTACAACGCCCCTCCACAGCGCGCAAAACTCACAATGCAAAAAAAGCCGCGAGCGCTATGCTCACGGCTTCCTTACAAATCGAATTACTTAACGCCCTTCTTCTCGAGGTCGGCAAGGTGACGTTGGTACATCACTTTCTCTACCTTCTCGGCGCCAACTTGATCCATTTGCGCGACGAATTCGTTGTAGATGCTGTCGAATTCCGCATCGTCCTTGGACAGGACGAGCTTAGGAATCGTTTTGTTCCACAGATCTTTCACCTTCGCGTTGATTACGCCCTCTGGGGACGAGCCGTCCGGCTCCAGGTTATCCATGCCGAGCGAATACTTGTCGTAGTTGTATTTCTCGAGCAGCTTCGCAGCCGCGAATTGCTCTGGTTGGTCCGCTTGGAAGTCGCGCGCTGCCGCTGCATCCCACAGCTTGCCCGAACGCCACATGAGCGTCGAAGCTTGGAAGCCATACTTCGCATACCAGCCGCTGTTGTCCTTCAACATCATCTCGCGAATTTCCGGCTTGAACGTCGGGATGCCGTCCACCAGGTCGTACGTCTCGCCTTCTTTGCCATAACGGAAGTCCATCTGCCCTTCATCCGACCAAGCGTACTCTGCCCAACGAATGATGCGCTCTGGATTCTTCGCTTCCTTCGTGATGAAGAAGCCCTGCCAGCCCATCAGACGGGAGGCCGGATAACGCGGATCTTGTCCGTTCGCCTTCAGACCGCCGATGACTTGGTATTTCTTATCTGCGCCAAGCGTGCTCTCAATCTTCGGATTGAAATCCGCATAGATGTTGTTCATGAAGTTCGAAGCGACCGCGTATTGCGCGCCGTACAGCTTCTCTTGGTATTGCTCTTGCTTGTAGATGAGCAATTGTGGATCGAACAGGCCATTGCGGCTCAGCTCGCTCATGTAACGGAATGCATCGATGAAACCTTTGTTGCGCATCGGGTATAGAAGAATTTGTTGATCGTCTTTCACTTGCTCTTCAAGCAGATGAGGCGAGAAGGAATTGATCAGGAAGTCCATCGACAAGCTGCCTTCGAAGCCGTTCTTCGCGACGTCGAAGAACTCAACGCCAACCGGATTCACGTCCGGGAATTTCTCTTTCGCTGCCTTCAGCGCACTCATCAGATCGTCCGTCGATTCGATCGTCGGGGAACCGATAGCCTTGTAGATGTCGGAGCGAATGAACCAAGGACGGATTGGCGTAATCGGAACGCCGCTCGTCAGACGGTCAGCCGTCTCATAGTTGTTCGGCAGATACCAGAGCTTGCCGTCGATCGAGTGGTATTTCACCATGTCCGGATCGAGCATTTTCTTCAGTTCAGGTGCGTATTTGTCCATCAGCTCGTCCATGGAATACACCATGCCGTTGTTGATGAGCTTCGTTACAGCCGGGTTGTTCCAGTCGAGCATGATCGTATCCGGCAGGTCGCCCGAAGCGATCATCGTATTAAGATAATCTTCATCATTGCCTGTTGCAAGCTTGCGGTCGATCTTAACGCCTGTCTTCTCCGTTGCAAGCTTCATTGCATATTGGTCCTTCCACATGTAGCTGGTTGCCCAGTTCCCGTAGAAATATTGCGAGAATGTGAATGGGGACGTATCGATCTTCCACGATGGACCTTCGGCCGTCTGCGTCTGCGCAGTATCAGTCGAAGTGCCCGTATCGCTCGTCTTGTTGTCTGCTTTGTTCGAATCATCGTTCGAACCGCAGCCAGCCAAGAGCGTAAGCGAGAGTGCTGCCGTAGCCAGTACCTTCAAGCCAGTCGCTTTCATTAAAAGACCTCCTAATGAATGGTATTATCTGTTGCATGTATCTACTTTAAACGGCTGCTCGCCGCAAAAGCCTTGATTGGCCTCAAGCTTTAACCCTTAACCGAACCGATCATAACGCCTTGGACAAAATACTTCTGCACGAACGGATAAACGAATACGATCGGCAGCGTCGTAATGACCATCGTTGCCAACTTCAGCGATTGCGCCGTTACGGAGCCGAAGCCGAGGCTGCTCGCAATGATGCTGACGTTGCTGTTGGAGCTGATGATCTGCATCAGAATTTGCTGCAGCGTCTGAAGATCCTCGTTGCCGAACAACATCGCGTCGTACCAGGCATTCCAGTGAGCGACCGCATTGTACAAGGCGATCGTCGCCAGCACCGGCTTCGAGACAGGCAGCACGAGCTGGAAGAAGATTCGCAGATCGTTGGCGCCGTCGATCTTCGCCGATTCCTCCATCTCCTTCGGCAGTCCGCGGAAGAACGTCAGCATCAGAATCGCATTGAATACGCTGAACAGGTTCGGAATGATGTAGACGAGAAAATGTCCCTTCATGTGCAAATATTTGGCAACCACGAGGTAGTACGGGATGATGCCTCCGCTGAAGTACATCGTGACGATGGCAAGCATCAAGAAGAATCGACGGCCGAGCAACTCCGGCTTCGATACGCCGTAAGCGAATGCGCCGGTGAACAATACCGCCGTAGCGGTACCGATCAGCGTACGGGCAACCGTAACGCCGAATGCATGGATGATGTTGTCGTCGCGGAACACCATTTTGTAGTTCTCGATCGAGAACTCGCGAGGCCAGAAATTGATGCCGCCCCGCGCTGCGTCCGTCGGATCATTGAACGAAGTAATGACGATATTGTAGAACGGATACAACGTCACGAGCGCTAAGCCTAGCAAGAGCAAGACGTTGACCCAGTCGAAGCTTCTTCCCGCCCAGCTTTTTGAAGCAATCATAGAGCAGCCTCCTTAGAACAGACTTTCTTTCGTAATTTTGCGTGATGAGTAGTTCGCAGCGTACATAAGAACGAAGGCTACTACGGATTGGAACAATCCGATGGCCGTTGCATAAGAGAATCGTCCGGACACTAGACCTGTTTTGTACGAGTAGACCGATAATACGTTGGCCGCATCCTGCGTCATGGAATTCTGCATCAGATACAGCTGATCGAAGTTCGAGTTGATCAGGCCGCCGACCGATAGGATCAGAAGAATGACAATCGTCGGCTTCAGCGCCGGCAGCGTAATGTGCCATATACGTCTGAATCGATTCGCTCCATCCACGGTAGCCGCTTCATACAACTGCGGGTCGACGCCTGCTATCGCTGCGAGATAGATGATCGAGTTCCAGCCGATGCTCTTCCAGATCTCCGTGAACACCACCAGCGTCAGGAATGATTTCTCGCTGCCCATCAGCATCGTATCGCTGCCAATGAGGTTCAGTTGAACGAGCAGCTTGCTCACAACGCCTGTCTCTGGATCGAGCAGCGTGTACATGAGGCCGACGACGAGCACCCATGATACGAAGTGCGGCAAGTACGACAGCGATTGCACGATGCGCTTGAACCTTTTGAACATGAGCTCATTAAGCATCAGCGCCAAGAGGATCGGTGCCGGGAAACCGAATACGAGCTTCGCGATACTAATGACGAACGTATTGGTGAGCGATTCGCGGAACGTCGGGTCGCCCAACAACTCGCGGAAATTGTCGAACCCGATCCAAGGGCTATCGATAACACCTCGGAACGGCGTATATTCCTGGAATGCGATAATAATGCCGTACATCGGAATATAGTTGAACACGATAATCCACAACACGGCAGGCAATGTCAGAAGCATCAAATATCGCTGGGTCCAAAACTTGCGTCCTAGACTGTTGCGCTTGGCAGGCACACTGCTCATGACCAACCTTCCTTTCTTTCTATAAGCGGTTAGAATTGTTTGTAAGCTAATTATATAAAGCGCCTTCACGACTCGATATGCAAAAAAACAACGCGGCTCTCAAAATCCAACGATGTTTGAAAGCGCTGTCTTGTCTCATCCACCATCGAGGGGTTATCGGTAACAATTAGCGGACAAAAATAGACGTGCCTGGTCGGCACGTCACGGCGTGGAGCTCCAAACGGGATGTATGGTCATGTGTGTTCTTCGTGTGCTTAACTAGTTCTTCAGTGTGCTCTTGGATCGCGTTGCGATAACGGCAGTAGTAGTAAACCTTCAATTATACAGGCATCGTTCATATAAATCCGCGATACATGATAATACCTGCAATAGTACATCAATTTCAGCGGATAAAATGGATCTTGCAATAAATCCAGCACTATTCCTGCACCTTTGCAGCAATCTTCGTTTTAGCGGTCTTGGACCCAGGCGAAACCTTCACTTTCGCAGGAATCGGAAGTACCGGTTGCAGTACTCCGCGCCATATATGACCCTCGGCCTAGCACGTGCATTGGCAGCCTGGTGTGATCGATAACTCCAATACGTCAGATCGACAGCTATTCAGCGTTACCGCCGCTGCGCCAGCTCTTGGTATTCGCTCGGCGTCATGCCGTAGGCATTCTTGAACAATGTACCGAAATAGGAAGTGTTCGGGATACCCACCTGCTCGGCGATCGAAGCGACCTTCTGCTTCGTCGTACGCAGCAGCCCCTCGGCCTTGTTCAAGCGATATTCTTGCAAGTAATCACTTAGTGAACGGCCCATCGATTTCTTGAACATCATGCCCAGATGATTGGGCGAGACGAATACCTCCTGCGCCGCCATCGTCAAATTCAGCTCGGCCGAGCCATAACCTCGCTCGATCAGCGCAATGACCTTCCCTATGATATAGTCGTCCTTGTTCGTCCGTTTCTCGCGAAGTCGTTCGATCACGCCACGGATGGTTTCTTCTACATCGGCATACAGCTCAGACAATGGCCGGATGGCTAACAGCTCCTGCAGCTTCTGAGCCTTGTGCTCGGCCAACTGCTCATCCAGCTGCGACAGCTCATTCAGCACGCTGTCTAGCAGCGAGCCCGCATACACATGACCAGCGCCAGGACGCGTGCGGAACAGCCGGAACAACTCGCGAAGCGCCTCTTCAGCCTTCGCGTCCTCCAATGCGGCAGCATGCAGACGAATGGCCCTCACATGTTCCTGCCCTGTACGCAGGAATGCATCCCGCTCCTCAGCGAAGGCTGTTCGCGCGATTTCCGCTTCCCAGAAGCCGATGACCCCGATGCCGGCGTCTGCGAATAAGCCGAACTGCAGCGCACTAACCGCCTGTTTGCAAACCGCACCCAGACCGCTCCAATCGGCGGCAGTGTCTGCGATGCCAAGGATGAGCCGCGAGCTTCCAGCTTCCTCCTCCATGCGAAGCAGAAGAGCTGCGAGCACGCGCTCCGCCAAATCCCGATGCGACTGTGCTTGTTCTTCGCCTGTTTGCAGCGGCAGCAATACCGCCGCCGCATTCGTACCCGCCATCTCCGCATTAAGCGGCAGCACAAGCACGGACCGCTCGACAGCCTGCTCTATCCATTGTTCGAGCACCGCTGCATCTCGCGTCATCGAGTTCGGCAGTCGAATCGCACACAATGCGTACGTCTCACTAGCTAAACCTTCCGTTCGATTTATCCGCTGCTGCGCCTCGCCTTGAAGCGCCCCGTTCCCGCTCAGCACTTCCGCGATCATCTCTCTTAGGACAGCCCGCTCCCCAACCTGCAGCCGCAGCTGCAACTGCTCTTCCTCCGCTCGCTTCAGACGCTCCTCTTCGCAGCTCTGCACCACTCTCGTTATCGTGCCGAGCATCTCCTCTTCCTCCACAGGCTTAAGCACATAATCAACGGCTCCGAAACGAAGCGCCTCGCGTGCAAAATTGAAATCGTCATAGCCTGTGAGCACGACGATCCGAACGGCCGGCAGCCTTTCTTTAATCCGATTCGCCATCTCGATTCCGTTCATGCCAGGCATCTGGATATCGGTAATGACAATGTCCGGCTCCCATTGGATCGCCTTCTCGAATCCGTCGATGCCGTCTACCGCCGTATCAATCTCATGAATGCCCATGCTGCTCCAATCGAGAAAATCGACAAGACCCTCGCGCTCCCATCGTTCATCTTCTACAATGAGCATTTTGTACATGGTCACACGCCTCCCTTCCTTGCTGCAAATGAGATTGTCACAACCGTTCCAATACCCGGTCTGCTGTAGATGTCAAAGCTGTGCTGTTCGCCATAATACGTCCTCAGCCGCTCCTTAATATTGCGGACGGCGTAGCCGCTGCCGCTCGTTCGCTCGACGCGGCCCTCCAGCACATCCTGTGCCGTGCTCATCCGCATGCCGACGCCGTCATCGATGACGCTGAGGCGGATTCTATCGTCCGCAAGCCCGCCCCGGATAATAATCGTTCCGTGCGAACGCTTCGGCTCAATACCGTGATTCAACGCATTCTCGACGATCGGCTGCAAAATATTTTTGACCGTCGCATATTCATAGATCGCTTCGTCCAAGTCGAATAGAACGTCAAAGCGGTCCTCAAACCGGAACTTCTGAATTTGCAAATACGCCTTCACCATATCGATCTCGCGCACCACGAGCGTCTCGGAGCTGCCCTGATTCAGGACAAGCCGATAGAACTTCGCAAGCGAATCCGAAATACGGGTCACATCCGGCACCTTCGCCTTGCGCGCCACCCAAGATATCGTCGCCAGCGTGTTATACAAGAAGTGCGGATTGATTTGCGATTCCAGCGCCTTCAATTCCGCTTCCCGCTCCAGCAGCTCCGACTTGTACACCGTCTCGACGAGCTCGTGCAGCCGTCCCGTCATCATATTGAAGCTGAACGCCATCTGCGAGAATTCATCATTGCCCTCGACAGGGAGCGAGACGTCAAGTGAACCTTCTCTCACCTGCTTCATCGCCCGATGAAGCGACTTCATCCGCGACAGCAGCTTGGTCGTCACATAATACACGAGCAAGCACAGCAGGATGAGAGCAGCCAGCAGCACGATCAGCATCCAGCCGATCGAATGCTTCACCTCGCCATTAAAGTGAGTGACGGGAAAAATACCGACAACACGAAGTCCCGGTCCTTCTAGCGGGATCGAGATGACGATGGACGATACGTCGTTTACTTTCTCTACCTTGTTCACCCGCTCATTCAGCGGAAGCGACGCAATGTCCAGCCCATTAATCGGCTTCTTATAGAGGTTAGACATATTGCTCGATACGACGATACCGTCCGAATCAACGACGAATACGCTTCCGAAACTGCCGGAGATCGAATCCTTCATCGATCGGAACAGCTCGTCCTGCGTTACTTCGATCTCTACAAGTCCGGCTACATCGTTGTTGCGGATCGAATAGATTTTGCGATTATAAGAAAACACATCCTCCAGCTTCCCGACTCCCAGTCGTTTCGTCAACATATTCTCCTCATGCAGATCACGCCATTCGGTCTTCGACTTTCGATCGATCAAGAAGTCATTATACTCCTTCAGATCCCGAATGCGAGCCATGTTGAAGAAGCCATTGTGCGGCTCGTAGAGCTCAGGAATCGTTGCATTGTCCATGTAAACGTGGACGGAATAAATATATGGATTCTGCCGCATGATGTTATCAACAACGGGGGCAATATTATAACGGTAGTCTTCCAACTGAAAGCTCTCGTTAATGAACGCGCTGCCGAGAAACGTCTGAATACGAGAATCGAACGCGATGATTTGCGAGACGTTCTCGATCATGTTCATTTTCTCGGATACGCTGTTCTTCGTCTGCAGCAGGTTCTGTTCCATGACGGTCTGAGCCTGTGCGATCGCCGACTTCGACGCCTGAACATATAGAATCCAGCCGGTAACGCCCAGCGATACGAGCAGGATCGACATGTAGATCGTAATGAACTTCTTCCTGACGCTCCAATTCTGATAGAAACGACGGTACGCGGCGATGATGTTCGCCCTCCTCAACCCCGACTGCAATGCTGCGTTTCCTATTCTATCACGAGCAGTCAAGCGTTTGAAACCGCTATCATACGACTCTTTCCTATGAAAAAAACTCCAGTTCCGCTTCCTGAAAGGAAACGGAGGACTGGAGGGGAGAGGGGATCTAATCGAACCGTTTAAGATGAAGGAAGCGTAAGCGCAGTGATGTTAGCTTTCCCGTCGGTAACCGTGACTTTCTCGTTGATCGTTCGGCGGGTGCCGGTGCTGTCATACACGACAACTGTGTATTCCCCATCCTGCAATCGCAACGAGTACGTACCCGTCGAGCTGGTTCGGCAACTGGCCGAAGCCGATCCCCAATAATCTAATCCTATCCTTGGGGTCCCTGCCTTCCAGAAAGCAAGATAGGTGTCTGAAACCGTCGAGCCATCTGATCCTTTGACCTGTCCTGTGACTGCTAGTCTCGGCAGCTCTTCGACATACTCTGCTTCCGCTGCTTTGCCATTGCGAATGACAAAGGTTCGGTCTGCCCGATAGGACATACCTTCTAAAGGCAAGGAATACGACCAAGCATACTCACCATCCGGAAGGCTTACTTCCAATTCCGGGCCTTCCGATGGAGCGACCGACAGATCGCCAGACAGTGAGACATCGCTCAGCGTACTCTCGACAGGCGAAATTCTTTGAATGAAGAAAGATACGCCACCTCTGAACACTCCCGGTGCAATAACGCGCAGCTTAACCGTCGAGAGGCGGATGACAGCCTTTAATGTAATTGGCGCTTTCGAAGGATCGACTGCAAAGGCGCCGTAAATGCCGGCTACTCCTTTCTTCGCACCTTCAGCCTTGAAGGACGTTACTCGCAGCACTGTTTTCTCGGAGACCGAATACTGCACTTGACCGTTCTTGATCTGATAGGGCGAGCTGTTCACTCCGGCGGCAATATCGATGGAGCCGCTGTTCACCGGCTTTCCGTCTTCGTACACCACTTGTATCGTCACATTGGCCTCAGGCTGCACATACCGTCTGAACCTATGGTCCGACAGCTTCAACTTAAACGATGTTGTGTCAACGATGTCTTCCCAGATCGGGTAATTATTCTCGTATCCGCTTAGTTTCACGAGCGAATAATCAACGCCGACCGTCAATTCCGCCCGATAAAATCCATCCTTCACGTTTTCCACCAAACACAAATAATTATAATTGCCTGTGCAAAACGATATTAGGCCGTCCTTGACCGGCTCGCCATTCCGATCCTCGGCGTATCCGAATACAGCAGCCGGCCCGCGTGTCCTCAAGATGCTGACCTTGGCGTCTTTCCCCGCTGCTTCAGTAACCTGGAAGCCAAACAGATACTTGATGATCTGGCTTGGCATATACCACTTGCCAGCCTGCTTCTCCGGCGCAGCCGGCAGCACGATGCGTTCGCCGTTCACCTTCGCCTCGACGGAGCCTGTCGTTAACTCGATCGTTAACCCGCTTATTCGAATGGCCGCCTTCTCGCCTGCGAACTTCACTGACCCTTTGCCTTGAATAACGGACTGGATCGGCACCATCCATTGACCTTGCTCTGTATAGGCCTTGTCCTTCGATAACGCCTTATCCATGTACAGCTTCACCCAATCGAGCCCGCCAGCCTCCTCTGCGCGGACGACGCTCCCAGCTGTCGCTGACGATAACAACGCCAGCGCTACTAGCAGGACATAAACACGAGTTAATCTCATCAATTCTGTTCACCCAGCCTTCATAAGGGTACCTCGGGATGCCAGGATGTTAGGTCAAATATACGATTAAATCCGTTGGCTTCGCCTTGCCATTCGACACGACCACCATCTCTTCAAGCTCACGGGTAAAGCCGAAACTATCATAATAAGTAACCGAATAGGAGCCATCCAACAAACGAGCAGAGAATTGTCCGTTCGCGTTCACCTTGCAGGTAGCCGCAGGCAAGCTGCCGTTGGCGGGTACGAATGAGAGGTAACCATTCGCAAGCGAAGTGCCATCATTGGCAATCACTTTGCCTGTGACGACGTTGTCCGGCAACAGGTAGGACAATACAGGCTCTTCAGCGACTCCGTCACGTACGCGAATCTTCTGATGCACCCCGTAGACTTCGTTGAAATTATAGAGGTCAACCTCGATCCATTCGTATTCCCCGTCCGGCAAATACATCGCATCTTCTCCGTTATGGATCAGATGCTGATAAATCTGTGTCGTTGCGTTCATTGCATCTACAATCGTTACGGCTCCGCTGTTGATCGTGCTTCCCGAGCTGTTAATCTTCAAACGGACATTCGGCTTATGAACAACGACCTTCTTCGTGTCGTGCGCATTAGCAGGGTCGACATTGAATTTCTCGTATACGTCCCACTTCCCATTCGCGGCGCCATTGATTTCGATCGTATCCATGAAAAGTTCTTCCTGCTGCTTCACGGAATACAATGCGATGCCCTCTACGATCTGTACATATCCCATCGAGTATCTGCCCATGACCAACATCTGACCGCTCTTCACAGGTGTGCCGTCCTCGTATTGCACCTGGAGCGTCAAGTTCGGCTGCGACTGTGCAATATACAAATATCGGCGATCCCCTTTCTTAAGCTCCAGACTCTCGCCGCTTACATCGTCCTGCCAGATGGACTCGCCCAAGCTGTGAATGCTCTTCTGTTCATATTTGCCCGCAGGCAGACTGATTCGATAGAAGCCGTTCGTAATCGGTGCCGTAACCATGCCGGAATCGTAGTAGAAATCCACGACACCCTTCTTCACGGGCTTACCATATTTGTCGACCACATAGCCATACACCGTCGCATTGCTGCTCGTCGTCTTGATCTCGACCGATTTCTTGCTTGCATTATAGACAGCGTCCAATCCGAACAAATTCCCAAGCAGCGCGAATGGGAGATTGAGACCGCTGCCCTTCTTCAGCGGAGCGGCCGGCAGCACGATCGTCTTATCGTTGATCGATGCTTGCTTCAAGCCTGCCGTCAGAACGATGACTGTCGTGCCGAGCGTCACCTTCACGCCTCTCGTTGTCGTCTCCAGCTTCGCCCCGAGCGCCTTCGCTACAGGCGCCAGCGGAACCATCGTTCTCCCTTCAAGCACATAAGCTTTCTCGGCTGCCGCTTTCCCATCGATGACCAGCTTCAGATCCGTTTGCACAGCTTGTCCAGAAGCAGCTTCCGCAACTGCCGCCTCGCTCATTGCGCCTACCAGCAGCGCCAGAATCAGCATAACCGCCGCCGCTGCCCGATTCGTTCGACTACGCATCGTTATCATCTCGATCGACCCCTATATTCATTTGTAATCATTATCCATTTTATGTTTGGATCTAGTAGAGTTCAATTAAATTTTGAATAAAACCTAGCGTAATGGAAAAAAGCGCTGCTGGGCAGCGCTTCCTAGCGTGTTCGTTATTCGTAAATCTTGCAGCTATTTCAACCTTCTCTATGATTCGATATCCGGTTCTACTCTCTCACTCTCGCCACGATGCGAGCGATCGACGAATCCGCCTGAATGCGCAGCGGCAGCGCGATGATCTCGAACGAGCCCGCGTCCAGCAGCTGATCGACGTTGTTCAAGTTCTCCGCGATCAGAATCTCGTGGCTGAACAGCAGCTTATGGACCGCATGCGGCGCTTTGTCCGGCGACGGCATGTCCATGCACACCATCGGAACCCGCTTCTTCACCAACAGTTCGCCGAACGCCAACGTCAGCACCGGATATTCGGTAAAATAGTCCGGCTGCCCGAACGACTTGCCCCAGCCCGTATGGAGGACGACGATCTGCCCTTCCTGAATCTGAGTTTCGTATTGTTCCTTATAATCAATCGCGTCTTGTCCGGATACATCGAGAAGACAGGCGTCACCGATGAAGCGCTCAATCGGAATCTCATGCAGATGCTTCTGAATATCGAGCAGATGCATGGGGCCGTCGATATGCGTTCCCGCGTGCATATTGATTGTCAGCTGATGGTTGTTAAACTCATCCACTGCATAGAAGCGGCTCTGCTCCAACACCGTCTCGGAATCGCCTGGGAATGGCGGCAATCCGTTATGTATCAAATGCGTTAAGTCTATGATTCTACTCAATGGCACAGTCTCCTCTCTACTTTGCTATTAAGTATACGCCGAACAGTATAATAACGCAGCCAGCAATCTTCGTCGCTGACAGCGTCTCATCGAATATGAACCAGGCTGCGAGCAGGCCCAGTACATAGGCCATGCTCTGCATTGGATAGGCGACGCTGAGCGGAAGCCGCGTCAGTACGGCGAACCAGAGCAGCGTCGCAATGCCGTACAGCACCAGCCCCGACCAGATTGGGAGCGATTGCGCGATGCGGAGCCAGTGCAGACCGTCTGTGCGCTGCAGTCCGATTTTGAACAAAATCTGTCCCGCCACCAGCAGCAACACATTGCCGAATAGCAGCAAGCAGCTAATCGTCTTGCTCACAGTGTACCACCCTCGCCTTCCCGATGCTTGCCCTTCATGATCGCGAGCTCTTGCGTGAGCCTCAGCACTTGACCCGTCAGCTTCGAGATGACGAGCGTCAGGTGAAGAATGAACGCGAAGCAGAACAGCAGTCCGAAGAGGAACAGCAGCGCAGGCGCATATTTGACATCAAGCCACTCGGCTGTCCGCTCTAGGAAGCGCACGTTGAACGACACGACCAGCAGCAGCACGCCGAACAAGATCCACAGCAGCGAATACTGCTCCTTCAGCCGCTGGCGGCGTACGAGTTCCAACACAGCGACAAGGAATAACACCGAGAACGCAATTGAAACAATGTAAATGCTCATCCGCTCGTCTTCACCCCGCGAACCCGCACACGAGATGCGCTCATCAACACGGACAGCGTCACCTTCAGCATGTAATAAACCGACTTGAGCGGCGTAATGGACGAGCGTCCCGCCTCGCGGCTGCGCATCTGCGCCGGCACCTCTGTCAGGCGACAGCCTCTGCGCTTCAAATAAACAATCGATTCTACTTCCGGGTAATCAGACGGATAGTAGCTGGCATAAAGCGCAATCACCTTCCGATTCGCAGCGCGGAAGCCGCTTGTCGTATCGGTGAACCGCTGGCCGGTCACGATGCTGACGAGCCGCGAGAAGAAGAGAATGCCGACGCGCCGTGTTGCCGATGAACGATAAGCCGTCAGCTCCACATAACGCGAACCGATGACAAGATCGCTCATCTCGACAGCCGCCAGCAGTCTCGGCAAATCTTCCGCGCGGTGCTGACCGTCCGCATCCATCTGGACCGCAACATCGTAGTCATTCTGATACGCATACAGATATCCTGTCTGCATGCCGCCGCCGATTCCGACATTGAACGGCATAGTGATGACCTCGGCGCCTGCCGCCCGAGCGATGTCTTCGGTGCGATCCTTCGAGCCATCGTTCACGACGACGATATCGACCGAAGGCGCATGCTCGCGAATATCGCCAATGACTTGCGCGATGCTTCCTTCTTCATTGTAGGCCGGGATAATAATGAGCGTTCTCATTAAAGCGTCTCCCCCTTATGCAGCGAATGCTGCTTGCCGTTGGCAGCGTTCCGATTGCGAAGACGTTCGCTTACGAAAGTGTAGATCCGTTCGATCAGGAAAGCTGCGAACAAGGTGAACAGCACCATGTTCGGATACCCGTAACGGGAGAAAGCGACGAACGGCAGATAGATCGCGGTAAAATAAACGAGTGTCAGCAGCACCGGCAGCTGACGGACAATAGGACGGCGGATGAGCGCCCATACTAGACCAGCAAGGCTGACATAAACGAGCGCGTGCTGAATCCATTTCATCGCATCGCGGCCGATCGGCCAGACCGGACGCCAGTAGTAAGGATTCAAGTAGAGCTCTGCCATTTTGCCAAGGGTGAACCAATAGGTGTATTTCAACGGTTGATGCGTGAAACCATAACGGATGATGTCGAGCCCCTTATGTATCGCGGTGCTGTCGGAGCCTTGGAATACCGTCTTAGGCGTATATTCAGGGTAAGCCTCGAAGAAGCCTGCAGGCGGCAAGGCGCCGCGAATGCGCGTGCCGAGCAGGAAAGGGCTGCCCGCCGAGTTCGTAAACAGGACAAAACGGTCGAACGTGATCATATTGCGAATCCACCAAGGCAGCAGGAGCACGACGTACGCCCCTGCCATGATCGCGCCGAATTGCAGCATTTGCTTGAAGGTATATTGGCGCTTGAGCCATAGCAGCAGGAAAATCCCCGGATACAACGATGCATGCGGCTTGAAATAAGCTGCGGCCGCAACGAGCACCCCGACAGCAGCATACATTCCCCATCGCTTGCGTTCAACGGCAGCAATCGTGGCGCAGATGAGCAGCAATAAGATGGTCTTGAACGTTGTTTCTGTCAGAATCTCGCCAGACGAGAAGTAGTCCGGCCAGTAGAGCGCGCTAATGATGCATGCAATAATAGCGGCGCGTTGGTTGAACATGTAGCGGACGATGAAGAAGACCAGATAGATCGATCCTGCTTGCTGCAAGCATTGAAATAGGCGGAATGCGATCATGCCGCCGTCGTGGCCGAACAGCCACATGAAGCCGGACAGAATAAGCACGATGCCAGGCATGATGAACAGGGTCGGATCGGTGCCGCTGTTATAAGCTAGCGTGCCTTGCTCCAACAAAATTTGTGCACTGCGGACGTACTTCACATCGTCGTTATTCGGCTTCTGCAAATCTCCAAGTAAAAAATAATTACCGTAAGCAAGTACGATAGCGACCGAGATAAGCAGCACAGCGATTGCGACGCCATGGAGTGTCCGCCTTACTGCTACCGGCGTGTCGGACAACGTAAACATCAATAACTCACTCCCTAGCGTTCTCTTCATTGTTATCTTTTCCCAAACAAAGCGTTGGCACACGCGATAATAACAGCGTCAACAACGTCCCTACATGGTACCAAAATTAGACGAATTATACATGGGATTTGTTGCTTGATTTGGTGTGTAGATTTCATGAAGCGCAAGAGAAAAGGACCCAGGGGTCCCGTAAAGTTGAGTCTTATTGTTCTTGATTTCAATCTTGAATGTTTGTTGGAATCGAAGCAAGCCTAACAGCCCGCGCAGAGAATGCGCGGGCTGATTTAGTTGGGATGGATGGAAGTCGTCGAACAACGTGGTTCTACAACTGAAGCTGCTTCAAGTTGTAGAATTCGCCCTTGCTTGCCATAAGCTCGTCGAAGCTGCCGACCTCGACGATGCGGCCCTGCTTCATGACGGCGATACGGTCGGCATCGCGGATCGTCGAGAGCCGGTGTGCGACGATGAACGTCGTCCGGCCCTTAATGAGCTGCTGCATCGCCTTCTGCACATGATGCTCCGACTGGTTGTCGAGCGCAGAGGTCGCTTCGTCCAGAATGATGACGCGCGGATCGCGGATCAGCGCGCGAGCAATCGCAATGCGTTGGCGCTGGCCGCCGGACAACTTGCCGCCGTGCTCGCCGACCATCGTATCGAGGCCGTCCGGCAGTCGTTCGATCATTTCGGTCAGGTTCGCCATTTCGACGACGTGCCGTACTTGTTCGTCTGTAATATCGCGCAGACCGTACGTAATATTGTCCCGAATCGAGCCGGAGAAGAGGATCGTCGTCTGCGGCACGACCGACAGACGCTTCCGATAAGTCGTTAGATCAATCGCCGTCAGGTCCAACCCATCAACTAGCACTTGACCCGATGTTGGCATTAAGAAGCCCGTCACCAGATTGAGGACCGTCGACTTGCCTGCACCTGACTCCCCTACGAATGCTATGCATTCGCCTTCGCGAACATCAAGCGTAACGCCATCAAGCACATGATGCTCATTGCCCGGATAAGCAAGCTTCACGTCTCGGAATGTGAAGGAGCCTGCTACGTCGGGTAGCTTCAGCTTGCCCGTATTGTCCTCGATCTCAGGCGAACGAAGAATTTCACGAATGGAGTGAATCGACTCAAAGCCCTTCGCAATGTTCGGGTACACATTCAACAGCGCTGTAATCGAGCCGAGAATCATACTGAAGAAGCCCTGATACATCACGACGTCGCCGACTGGAATATCGCCTTTGTAAGCGAGATAAATCGTGAACAACAAGCAGCACACTTGGAACAGCTGAAACAGCACCCAGTTCGAAGAACCGAAGAACGCCTCCATGATGTCGAGCCGGTAGCCCTTGCCCTGCAGCTTGCGGAGCGTAGAGTCCATACGGTCGATCTCGACCTTCTCCAACCCGTGCGCACGCGTAACCGGGATCATCTCCACCATCTCCGATACGCGCGAGGACATTTGTTCGATTTCGCGGCGGAAATCTTTGTTCGTGCTGCGGATTTTGCGGCGGAATAAGTAAATGATCAGAACCGATGCCGGAATGGTCATCAGGAAGAACATCGACACCGTCCAGCTGTTGCGCGCAGTCAGCACGAAGGCGATGATGACGTTAATGATCGAAGGCAGAAAAGAAAGCATCAACTGCTTCGACAACCCTTCGATCGCTTCCGCATCGCGAAGCACCTTGGATTGCAGCTTCCCCGCCTGAAGCTCGCGGTGGTAGTTAATCGACAGCTGCTGCAGCTTGCGCACGAGCGCGCTCCGCAGTCCAGCCTCTACATGCCGGACAGCGCGGCTCATGAACGATATGTAGTAATGTTGGGTCGGAATGTTCTGGATGATCGATATGCCGAGCACAATAAAGTTGATCCACAGCTCCTTCGTCGAGTGCGCCGATGGAGTCGTCGCAATATTGATCATGTTCGCCGTAACGATCGGCAGTACGAATACCGGCGAATGCTTGATCATGAAGAACACGAGCGAGATCGCCAGGTAGCGCAGATTGCCTTTGTACAAGGTGAATAAAAATCGGAGCGGACTCTGGCTCTGCTCCTTCGCCGCAGCTTCGAACGTATGCTCATAATCGACGGTTGGCGCTAACGGATTGGCTGCCGCAAGTTTGCTCATGCTGCATCTATCCTTTCCTCTGTACATGGCCTGGATGTACATGCACATTAATCCCAGTTAAGAAACCAGAACTAATCGTATGGGAAACGATGCTCGCTGTAAATGGCTGCGGAGAGCTGCAGCGGGGCATATAGCCGCATATCCGCCCGTATGAACGCTTCCTCAGCTTTAAATAAACGATTATGGCACGATTTCACACGATTAAGTGAAGTGTAATGTGTTTTACAACATTTTGGACAAGTCAAGCTGTCCGCCTGCATCAACCTCCTGCGGATAAAAGTGTTATTAAACACTCAACGAAAAAAGTTGTTATACAAATCGTTATATCTTAATATTACGATATAACGATTTTCGGAAGATCTGACACAACAGTAAAACAATCCATCTGGAGGTGCAGCTTCTATTGGAACCGGAATTTCAGCAGTACTACGAAACGGCTGAGCTGCTTAAGGCGCTCGCACACCCCGTTAGACTGTGCATTGTGAACGGATTGCTCGACAAGGGGCTATGCAATGTGTCCTATATGCAGCAATGCTTGTCACTGCCGCAGTCCACGGTTTCACAGCATCTAGCCAAGCTGCGTACAGCAGGGATCATCGAGGCGGAACGCGCAGGACTTGAAGTTCACTATCGCATTAAGAATGAACGGATCCGGAAGCTGATTCAGGCGCTCGCCGTCCCTTCGGCTGAAGCATAACGAATGAGGCAAGCTCGATCAGACGGTCGAATGCATGCGCCTCGAACCCAAACACACAACCATCAGGAGGACATCATGACTAAAACGCAACGTGTTGTTATCGTTGGCGGCGTTGCAGGAGGCGCTTCAGCTGCTGCCCGGCTGCGCCGATTGGATGAGCAAGCCGAGATTATTATGTTGGAGAAGGGCGAGCATATCTCGTTCGCGAACTGCGGCCTGCCCTATCATATCGGCGGTACGATTCAAGATCGCAATAAACTGCTCGTACAGACGCCGAAGGCGATGCGCCAGCGGTTCGGCATCGACGTACGCACCGAAAGTGAAGCAACGGCAATCAATACGGCGAAAAGCGAAGTCACGGTACGCCAAGCGGACGGATCGACTTATGCACTGAGCTACGATTCGCTCGTGCTGTCACCAGGTGCCAAGCCGCGCCGCCCGTCAATTGAAGGACTAGACAATTGCCGCAGCGTCTATTCGCTCCGCAGCCTGCGCGACATGGATCGAATTATGCTCCATCTGGATTCGAATCCGCAACAGCGTGCGGTTGTCATCGGCGGCGGCTTCATTGGCGTAGAAACGGCCGAGAATCTTCGCGATCGCGGAATCGACGTGACGCTTGTGCAATCCGGACCCCATATCCTTGCACCTTTTGACTCGGAGATGGCCGTACTGCTTGAGCAGGAAATGGAGCATCGCGGCATTGCGCTCGAATTGAACGCATCCGTAGCACGCATGCGCGAACAAGACAATGAAGAAATCGTGCTGACGTTAACCGACGGCACCGAACTTCGCGCAGGCATCGTGCTGCTCGCAGCAGGCGTGAAACCTGATACAAGCTTCCTTGCAGGAAGCGGCATTAACCTTGGCGCGGACGGACATATCCTGGTCGATCATCAGATGCGGACGAACGTTGCGAATGTGTATGCAGTAGGCGATGCCGTGATGACGACTCATCGAATTACCGGACAGCATACTGCCATTCCGCTTGCAGGCCCTGCGAACAAACAAGGCCGCATCGTAGCGGACGTCATTAGCGGATTGCCGACGACTTATAAAGGTACGCAAGGCACGTCCATCATCAAAGTGTTCGAGCTGACAGGCGCATCGACCGGCCTGAATGCACGCGAGCTGAATCGGCTCGGCATTCCGTTCCATGCGGTACATCTGCATCCGCAGCCTCATGCGTCCTACTACCCTGGCGGCTCGCCGATGTCGCTGAAGCTGTTGTTCCGGCAGGACGGGCGCGTGCTTGGCGCGCAAGCTGTCGGCTACAGCGGCGTCGATAAGCGGATCGATGTCATCGCAACGATCATTCGTCTCGGCGGTTCCGTATCGGATCTGACCGAGCTGGAGCTGGCGTATGCACCGCCATACTCTTCTGCGAAGGACCCTGTCAATATGGCTGGCTATATGGCGGAAAATGTACTGAACGGCATGACAGACGTCTATCATACCGAGCACCTGACACAACGTGATCCTGCATCGACGATGCTGATTGACGTACGAACGCCTCTCGAATTCGGCAACGGCACGATTCCGGGAGCGCTCAACATTCCGGTGGACGAGCTTCGCGATCGACTCGGCGAGCTCGATGCGAGCAAGACGATATGGGTATTTTGCCAAGTAGGTCTGCGTGGTTATACAGCTTCGCGCATTCTCGCGCAACACGGCTTCCGCGTACGCAATCTGTCTGGCGGCTATCGGACGTACAAGGCGACGCTGTTCAAGCCGCAGAAGCCGGGCATCGTTAAGGCTTCCAACACGACAAGCAGCAGCGGAAATACACAACTCAACAGCAAGAGCAATTCAACAGAGAAAGGTGCAGGACTCATCATGGTGAACGGAACTTCGGCTGCTGCGAAGCCGGCAGTCACGACTGCTGCTATCGAGAAGCTGGACGCATGCGGGCTGTGCTGCCCTGGTCCGCTCATTCAGGTGAAAGAACGCATCGACCGGCTTGCCGAAGGCAGTACGCTAGAAGTGACGGCCACAGATCCCGGCTTTTATGAGGATATTCGCGCGTGGTCCGAAATGACGGGCAACAAGCTTGTGGACATTCGGAAAGAAGCTGGTACAATCCATGCTGCGATTCGCAAAGGAACAGGCGCTGGAGGAGCAGTATCGGCGGGGATCCCAGCAGCTGCAGACAAGGACGGCGCAACGTTCATCGTATTCGACGGCAGTCTCGATAAAGCGATCGCCTCCTTCATTCTCGCGAACGGAGCAGCCGCGGCAGGCAAACGCGTGACGATGTTCTTTACGTTCTGGGGGCTGAACATGCTGCGCAAATCGTCGCCGCCATCGGTGAAGAAGACGATCGTGGAGCGGATGTTCGGCTGGATGATGCCGCGCGGCTCGAAGAAGCTCCCGCTCTCCACCATGCAAATGATGGGCATCGGACCGAAGATGATCCGTGCCGTTATGAAGAGCAAAAACATCGCCTCGCTTGAAGAGCTGATGGAATCCGCGAAGCGCCAAGGCGTCGAAATCGTCGCATGTCAGATGTCGATGGACGTTATGGGCATCAAGCAAGAGGAATTGATCGACGGCATCACGGTCGGCGGCGTCGGCTATTACCTCGGACAAGCGAATAAGGCAGGCACGAACTTGTTCATTTAATGAATTTCATACAATTGGTTCACCATAGGAGCAGCCGCGCTGCTCCTTTTCTCATGCTTCCGTAAACTGGATGCATGCTTTTGACCTATTTTGCTGTCACAGGCGCAACCCTTCACTGCGCATTGTCGTCTATGTGCGTAAATAGCTTTTTATTACGGCTTGTGAAAAAGGTGGTACGCATGATGAAAATGAAACGAGCATTCCGCACATCGCTGTTGTCATTGACCATCGCCCTGTCGCTAATTGTATCGGCTTGCTCCAATAATGGAGGAGCTGCTAATCCTTCTGCTCCCGACTCCAACTCGCCAGGTACGGTGCAGGAGCAGCCGTCCAACGGACAGTCGGATGGCACAACAAACGGAGATGGCTCTTCCAATGCCATTGATGACGAAGGTTCATCGAATGGCGCAACGGAAGGTCATCCGTCAGGTACAACGAACCCCTCTACCCCATCGGAATCATCCGGAACGGGGAACAGCACTTCGCCTGACAAGACAGCTACTCCCGTCTCCACAGCCGCTTCGATTACTGAAGTAACCGCGTTGCGGCTTGCGGACGCGAAGACGGGTTGGATCGGCGGCAGCGGACAGATTGCTTGGACCAAAGATGGCGGTTCGCATTGGCAGCTGCAATATCGCGGTTCGGCTAAAGTGAAGCAAATCTTCGCGCTGAACGCTTCCAAAGTGTGGGCTGTGCTTGGCGCTGACGAGAACAAATCATGGCGCATCATCCGCTCGGCGGATGGCGGCGCGCATTGGAAAGACGCGGGCACCGTTCCAAGCGGATCTTTCCTTCATTTTACGAGCGATAAAGTAGGATTTGCCGGCAGGTATATGACGAAGGATGGCGGCGCGACTTGGACGAAGCTTGGCGTACCAAGCTCGCTCATCGGCGAGGTTTATTATCATGACGCCGCTAACGGCTGGGCTGTGCAGTCCGCGAATGGCAAATACAACTTCCTCCGTACGTCAGACGGCGGCGCAACGTGGAAGACGGTCATGTCGCGCAAGAGCGAAGTTACGCCAACGGGCAGCGTTATCCGTTCCGCAGGCAAGAATGACGCTTGGATCGAGCTGATCGGCGCCTCCGGCATGACGCAGACCTCATATGCGCTGTTCCATACGACAGACGGCGGCGCGAAATGGCTGCCTGCCATTGTCCATAATACGGCTGGCGCCGGTCCGGCTCCAGGCTTCACGAATGAGGATACGAGCTACTTCGGCGGTACGAGTGGCGGGCCTGGCGAGCTGTACGTTGTCAATTCGCAGACGGCGTTCATGGGCGGACGATGCATGGCTTGCGACAACGCGAACTCCATTATGGAGACGACCGATGGCGGCAAGAGCTGGTCGGTGCGCAAGACGGAATTCGCAGGCTACGGCCAGCAGCTGATTGCTGCTGCAGACGCCAAGCATGCATGGCTGATCACGAATGACTATACTTCGTCGTCTGTCCTGTACACAACAGCCGACGGCGGCAAAAAGTTCAGCACCATTCATACGTTCGCGAAGCCGAAGACAGTGCAGTGAAAGGTTGCGTAACGAATCGTTCCCGTCCGGGTTCGAAATCGACACTGCTATGATCTACCTCAATGTGTGCCATTGTATTCTGTGCAACAGAATCAGCGGCTGGGGTTGTTGGCCGATGCTCCAGCTGCATTTTGTACAACAGGAACTAGGTATTTTATCGAAAATAGGCTGTTCCCATCCACTGTAGCGGTTTTCTGTTGTACGAAGTGCAATGAAGTTAGGTTTAACGTCGTTCCATAGGGTCTCCCATTGTATAAAGTGCAATGGGGCCGAATGGAACGCAAATTAAAACGTCCGCATATGGCTCTTCGAGAGCTCTATGCGGACGTTTTATTATTTTTAAAACCTATGATTAAGCTCTACCACGGTCACGCGGCAGCAGGAACGCTAGGAATCCAAGCAGCGGCAGGAAGCTTGCGAAGTTCATCATATCGGCGCGGCCCATCATAAGCGACAGCTTACCAAGTGCGACAGCGCCGACCGCCCCCATGCCGAAGGCAAGGCCCGTGATCAATCCTGAAGCCATGCCGATATTGCCTGGCAGCAGCTGTTGCGCGTAGACAACGGTGACGGAGAAACCGGATTGAAGAATGAGACCCGTTATGAATATTACCGGATAAATCCAGAATTGCGGAAGATGCGGCAAAATAAGTGCGAATGGCGCAGCGCCGGCTACGGACAACACGATCATTTTCTTCAGACCGATCTTATCTGCCAGCACCCCGCCGAAGAACGTACCGATAACGCCAGCCGCCATATACAAGAAGACTGGGATCTGAGCCGCTTTCTTGGACAGACCGTATTCATCCTCGGCGAAGAATTGATAAAAAGTCGTAATGCCTGAGAAGTACCACGACCGTGCGAACACGATCAACACAAGCAGCGTCAGCGCAATGATTACCTTTTGTTTCGTTGGAGCAAGCGAGGAAACAACGGAAGCCGGAGCCCCGCCGCCAGTCCTGCGCTGCGGTCTGCCGTGCAGATTCAACTGCGTTCGATACCAGGGCGCTACGCGCGCTAGAAGCACAATGGCGATTGCAGCTATGACCGTCCCCCATATCGCCCCGTGCTGTCCGAGCGGTATGAAGATGAAGATCGTCATAAGAGGCGCAAGCATTTGGCCGAAGTTGCCCCCGACCTGATAGATCGACTGCGCCAATCCCTTGCGTCCGCCTGCGGCAAAATGCACCACCCGCGAACCTTCCGGATGGAATACGGCAGAGCCAAGACCTATCAATACAACGCCGCCGAGCAGCGTCCAGAAACTTGGCGCGTAAGCAAGAATAATCATGCCGACAAAGCTAAGCCCCATTGCGATCGGCAGCATGAACGGCATCGGCCTGCGATCCGAGAACTGGCCGACCAGCGGTTGCATGACGGACGATGTCATATTAAGCGTGAACACGATCCATCCTAGCTGGATATCATTGAGTGTCAGTGAATCTTTAATAACAGGGAATAATGCCGTTACAACCGCCTGCATCGCATCGTTCAACAGATGGGACGCGCTGATCGCGAGCAAAATCGAATAAACCGTGGCAGTGCCAATCGACCGTATTCGGCCGGCATCGGCGGTATGTGCCATGTGCAACATCTCCTTGTTTGTCAGTCCTATAGGCTGCAAGATTAGGTACGTTCGTACGATCCCTTTGCTTTCTATGGACAATAGCACAGGTACGAGGCGCTGACAACCATTATAAGCCAAGCAAAGCTAACGTAAAGATCTATACACCTAAAAATTTATCGGTCATAATGGAATTGAGAATACCTTATCCGAGGCTTCTCGGAGATGGTTGAACGGATTAAGATAAAATTGTCACTCCCAAAACAAACAATATATGGAGGTATTCCATACAATGACGCTTTCCCTTGCAACACCTTTTGAGCTGGGCGGACTGAAGCTGAACAATCGTATTGTTATGCCGCCCATGTGCCAATATTCCGCAGTAGGCAAAGATGGCATGCCGACCGATTGGCACTATGTTCATTACGTATCCCGCGCTGTCGGCGGCACAGGCCTTATTATTATCGAAATGACCAATATCGAGCCGGACGGCCGCATTAGCGATCAATGCCTCGGCCTCTGGTCGGACGAGCATATTCCGGCTTTCGCTCGTATGATCGAGGGCATGCAGAAGCATGGCTCGAAGGTATCCATTCAGATTGCCCATGCCGGACGTAAATCGACCTGTGCAGAAGTGCCGGTCAGCTCTTCCAATCAAGCTTTCAGCGAGCAATACAAGCAGCCGCGCGCGTTGACGACGGATGAGGTTAAGCGAATGGTTGAGAAATACCGCGATGCCGCTGTCCGCGCCGTCCAAGCCGGCGTAGACTCGATTCAACTGCACGGCGCGCACGGCTATCTCATTCACCAGTTCCACTCGCCGAGCATTAACAACCGGACGGATGAATACGGCGATGATCCAACCCGCTTCGGCGTTGAAGTCATCCAAGCCGTACGCAGCGCCATTCCATCGGGCATGAACCTGCAAATCCGTGTATCCGCAGTCGATTACGGCGTTGGCGGATATGATGTGGATTATGGCATCGAGGTTTGCCGCAAATATGCCGCAGCAGGCGTCGACCTGCTAGATATCTCGACCGGAGGCGGCGTGTCCGTCAATGCGCTCCCACCGAACATCGGCCCAGGCTACCAGCTTCCGGTCGCCCGTGCGGTCAAACAAGCGGTAGACGTTCCGATCATCGCCGTCGGTCTGCTCGACGAACCGAAGCTTGCGCACGCCGCCCTTGTGAACGGCGACTGCGACCTGGTCGCAGTCGGACGCGGAATGCTCCGCGACCCATACTGGGCGCTGCATGCCTTGCAGGCAACCGGCATGAAGCCGGCGCCGCCGAAGGCGTACGAACGCGGATACTGAGGGCACCCGCCTAATACCTCCCTATAGGGAGGTTTCAAAGGAGGCCCCTTGGACCCCATTTTTTTTAGCCAAAACCTAATTCACACACCTTTAAAACCAGCTTTTCTACCCACCCAAACCCTCCCTGCTAGGGAGGGCCCCAAAGGGCTTGTGCCCTCTGGACTCCTCACAAGGACGCTTTCTAGGACTGGACAGCTCGTATGCCCGCATTTGCCGCTCCAGCGACAAAGCTATTGTTCGAATGTATCTAGATACGGTCTATCGTCCGCATACCATTTCGTTCGCAGCACAAGTCACCGCCCATTCAAGGCACATTTGATTATCTGCAATACTTCAGAGGTTAAGATAGCCCTTCGGGCTTTGTGCGAGCATTTAAGTATGTGGGTTCAAACAGAAACAAGCGTTGCTCTGGCAACGCTTGTTTCTGTTTCTATGAAAGTTCCGTGAGCGGAGGATTTCTGACGCGAGCGATCATTCCCCTAAAAAAAGGGGGACAGATCAGCGCCTGCTTCAGCGGAGAGGGCAGAATCATTCTGGAGAAGCGTCAGCGTTTGCCTTTGTCACTCGGATTGTTACCACTTCTGAATTTATATAATCAGAACAATCCGAGGACAACAGCAATCGTAAGAATGATCTGCCATCGGAGCGGTCGAGTAATCTTCATCTTCATCTTCATCTTTATCTTTATCTTTATCTTTCTCTTTTATCTTTATCTTTATCTTCATCTTCAGCTAACTACTGCCTTATGTTCAACTACCGACCGCTATCGAACAAACGTCGGTACTGGTCCGGCGTCATCCCTTCCGCTTCACGAAATTTGCGTATGAAATAGCTGCTCTGTCCAAAACCTGCCTCGATCGCAATCTGCTTGACCGGTCGGCTCGTGGACAACAGCATCCGCTTCGCCTCGGTCACTCGGCTCTCGGTAAGGAACTCCACCGGCGTCTTTCCCGTCGTCTGCCGAAACAGCCTGCAGAAGTGTGCCGTGCTATAGCCGGACGATTCCGCCAGCTCCGCAATCGTCAGCGGCTCGACGCATCGTGTGCGGATCAGCTCCGCTGCGGCACGAATGCGCTCCTGCGCGCTTCGCAGCAGCGGATTATCGAGGCCGACGCCATGCTCCCGTATCGTGAGCAGCAGCTCATACAGCAGCGCCGATATATGCGCCTCGTCCTCCTTGGTCGATTCCTTGCATGCTTCCTTCAGCTGTTCGAACAGACGCTTCAGCTTGTCCACCGCAGTGAACGAGAACAGCCATACGTCCTCCCCGTCCCGCAGCAGCTCCGCCCAAGGCATCGCCTCATAATGCACCCAATGGATATCCCATGGATTCGCAGCAGCGGCTCCATATTGTTGAGCGGCGCCCGGACGGTACAGAAATCCCTCTCCTTCACGCAGCGTATATCGCTTGCCCCGATAGTCGAGCCAACCTTCGCCGTTGAAGATAAGATGCAGATTATAATAACCGAATTGTCCGCTCTGACGCTCGCATACATGATGCGGCGCCTCCGCAAAATGTCCGACCGATTCCGGATAACACACATAACTCGGCTGGAACGGCCGGCGCATAAACAGATGCTCCCAGATCATGACCGCCTCGTCTCTCCTCTCCTTCTCGATGTCCTTATTATTCGCTGCTATTATAACTGCGTTAGCGATAACCGAAGATTGCGCATTACAAATCAACTTCGTTATACAAATATCAAAATCGTACTATTTCATCGTCTTTACTCAATTTCTATAATAAAGTTAAACGCATCTCAATAGCAAAATAATAATATCGACCCAATTGTATGCTTACGATGCAAGCATTTTGCTTACAAGCAGCATTATCGAAGAGGAACGCAACTTACTTTTAGGAGGATGACACAACATGGAGAAAGCGCTGCATACCCGCAATGTACTGCTTGGCGTCTGCTACTATCCTGAGCATTGGCCGCAGACGATGTGGGAAGACGACTTCCGCCGCATGAAGGAGCTTGGACTCCAATACGTTCGTATGGCCGAATTCGGCTGGGCATTGATGGAGCCCGAAGAAGGTGTATTTGATTTCTCGGTGTTTGACCGTGCTTTCGACCTTGCGCACCGACATGGCTTGAACATCATTGTCGGTACGCCGACGGCGACGCCGCCTGCATGGCTGACCCACCGTTACCCCGATACGCTGAATGCGCAGGCGAATGGTATTTCCTATGAGCATGGATCGCGCCGCCATTATACGTATAATTCGTCCAAATTCCGTGAGCTCTCCGCGCGAATCGTTCAACGGATGGCGGAGCACTTCGCAGACCATCCCGGCATCGTCGGATGGCAGCTCGACAACGAGTTCAACTGCGAAGTGAGCGAGTTCTACTCGGCGGCCGATCATGCGGCTTTCCGCGAGTGGCTGCAAGCCAAGTACGGCACGCTGGCCGCACTCAACGAGGCTTGGGGCACCGTGTTCTGGAGCCAGACCTATACCGCATGGGAGCAGGTGCATCTGACGCGCAACGTGCCGAGCGACAGCCCGAACCCGCATTTGAAGCTGGATGAGAAGCGCTTCTTCTCCGACAGCGTCATCTCCTACGCGCAAATGCAGGCCGACATCGTTCGAGCAGCAGCACCGCGGCATTGGGTAACGACGAACGGCCTGTTCGGTCATCTCGATTCGCACAAGCTCACGGACGACATGCTGGATTTCTTCTCGTACGACAGCTATCCGATGTTCGGACGCACGTTTCCCGATGGCGGAGACAATCCGCTGCTCGATCGACGTTTCAGCATGTCGCTCTCTAACGTACGCTCCATCTCGCCGAACTTTTGCATCATGGAGCAGCAGTCCGGCCCCGGAGGCTGGGTGAACCGAATCGAGCAGCCATCGCCGAAGCCTGGCCAGCTCCGACTGTGGACGTACCAATCGATCGCGAACGGCGCTGATCTGGTCGTCTACTTCCGCTGGCGCACAGCTACCTTCGGCACGGAGATGTACTGGCACGGCCTGCACAACTGGGACAACCGTCCGAATCGCCGCACGCGCGAGGTCGAACGGATCGCCGAGGAGCTGCGACGCGCTGGACAAGCGATTGCGGGCAGCCGTTATGAGGCGGATGTCGCCATTCTGCGCGACTACGATAACGAATGGGACGGCGAGTTCGACAAGTGGCATGGCGGCTATGATTGGACGAGTACACTCGCTTGGTTCAAACGGCTGCAGCGCCGCCACATCCCTAGCGACATGCTGTTCCTGAATGAGCAGACGACGCTGGAGCAATTGAACCGATATGAGACGCTGGTCTACCCGCATCCAACGATTATGCGGGAGGAAACCGCTAAGCTGCTTGAAGCTTACGTGCAGGGCGGCGGCAGTCTCATCATCGGCTGTCGCAGCGGCTACAAGGACGAGACCGGACGCTGCCGGATGACGCCGATGCCTGGACCGCTCGCTCCGTTGTGCGGCGTTACGGTAGAAGACTTCACCCGCGCGGAGCCGGATGGCAGCAGCCCTAGCTTCACGCTGTCGACTGAGGCGTTCGATACGTTCGCGGCCTTCTCCTCGAACGGTTTTGCCGAGACGCTCGCTGTCACCTCGGCGAACGCAGAGGTGCTCGGTCGTTACGACGACAGCAGCTACATGTCAGGCGAACCTGCACTCGTCGAGAACCGCACCGGCGAAGGCCGTACCATCTACTTCGGCGGCGTCTTCTCGGATGCGCTCGTCGATCAATTGATCGATCGGCTCAACATCGCTTCACCTGCTGCCAGCCTGCTGGAGCTGCCAGAAGAAATCGAGCTCACGGTACGCAGCCAAGACAAGCCGATGTTCGAAGGTCAGTCGAACGGACTGCGCATCCATTTCCTGCTGAACTACAGCAATCGACCAGCAGCAATTACCGTTCACTGCGGCGCAACCGATTTATTGACCGGGAACCGCTTCGCTGTCGGCACAGCAGAGATCGAACCATACGCAGCGCTTGCGCTCGTATTCGACGAGTAATCATCCTTTCATACCGTCTATCCCGACGGACAACAAAGCCCCGCCCCTCCTGCACATCGACAGGAAAGGACGGGGCTGTTTTATTTTGACTAAGAATGTGCGGGCACTCGCTTGCTCTTGCTCATAAGCAGTGCATAATAAACGACATAATAAGCGAACATGATAAGCATAAGACCAGATGCCCAATGACTGTTCCCTGCGGCAAAATTAAAGCTCTGTCGATCGACGTCCGACATGGTCATCATTTCGTACAATCGATAGGCAAAACGGCCAACGAACAGCACCGTCACAACACCGCCGTTCCAAGCGTTCGCTTTGTAATATAGCTCATTGCCTCGCCGCTCGAACACAGTCATCGAAGCCCCTGCAACCCCCAACGCCGCGCCAACTAGAATACCTAGAATATCCGAGACGATGCTTACCGTATTGAACCCGCTCCCGGTCATGAAAATAACGCCGACCACCGCCAGCAGAACGATGCGGACAGTCATCCTCTTCACTCGAATCTCGCTCCACGAGAAGTTTCTGCGCACCCGCCGAACAATCCGAAACCCGACCAGACATACAATTAACAAAATAATAATTTGCTGCATCTATATTGCCTCCCTTAAGATTGTCATCGACATCGAGCACGTATCCATCATATCGCGAAGCGGCTTGTCCGATCGACCAACGGCAGATAGAACCTGAAGATTCACTCTCTATATCTCCAGATAGATATGAACCGCCCTCTCCTCAACTGAATTGCACAGGGCCATCTCACACCGCTACAATAAACGTACATAAAGGCACCACGTTTCGGAGGATACAGCTATGGTTAACATGGATCGACGTTATAATATCCGCGCCGCAGCGGGCGCGATAATGATCGGGATATTAATGCATATGAACGATTTCTTCAGTGGCTCTCCACTCAAGATCGCGCTAAACCTTCTCATCTACGCAACGTTCATCAGCCGCTTCCTGCTGCGGGATTTCTGGCGGACGACTCGCATGTCGGTCTTGTTCGTCGTACTGGCGCTTCTAGAAACTGGGGCCGGCATCATCTGGTTCGACGAGAACGTCCTTATATATTTTCTTGCTGTCATTATCGTTACAACTGCCGTCAGACTGTCCCTCGCGCCCAAGCGTGTTCCGCTGCTCGCCACGATGGTTGCGGTCGCGGGGGTATATGCCGCATTTGGTCATGTCAATGTGTTGAGCTTCTCCTCCTTCGTTATTATCACCATATTCTTCTATATCAACGTCCAGAGCCGACGACAGCGCGACGCGATCTTCGAGGAGAACAAACGCAACTTGATCGAGCTGCAGGAAGCTTATACCCATCTGCAGGAGGCTTCGGTGACATCCATGCGCAACGCCGTGTTGGACGAACGCACACGCATTGCCCGCGACATACACGATGCGGTTGGACACAGCCTAACTTCCTTGATCGTACAAATGCAGGCGCTCCGCTATATGATCGCCAAAGATCCTGCGCAAGCAGAGCAATCGCTGTCAGGCATGTTAGAGGTCGCGCGCCAAGGCTTGCAGGACATCCGAACTTCCGTCCATTCGCTTGCCGATGACCGATCGGTATCCGGACTTGCACCGCTTCGTGCACTGCTCGTTCGTATGGAGGCGACGACGGGGATAACGTATCATTTTCATACTGAAGGACTAGAGGAAGAGATCGCGGCAGCTGATGCCACGCTGCTCTTCAGCATTATGCAGGAGGCCGTCACCAATATGGTGCGCCACGCGAAGGCGACCCATGTCGATGTGCATATCGGGCAGGAAGCCGAGCATATTGCGCTTCATATTCGAGATAATGGTCAGGCGCTTGCAGGAGAAGACGTACAAGAGGGCTTCGGTTTGAAAATGATGCGGGCAAGACTCGAGGAAGGCGGCGGATGCTTAACGGTCGGTGCCGTGGAACCGCATGGATTCGAGATTATCGCGCTGCTGCCTAGCAGTCACATCGCAATCGAAACGGAGGCTCGACACACCTATGACAACGGGTCGTAAAATCAAAGTGCTCCTGGTCGACGATCAGACGATGATCCGCCAAGGGTTCAGCTATATTATCAATCTCCAGGACGATATGGAGATTGTCGGCGAAGCAGCCGACGGCAAGGAGGCCGTCGAGCAGGCGCTGGCGCTTCGCCCCGACATCATTCTGATGGATATCCAGATGCCGAACATGACAGGCATCGAGGCGTCGCAAGCGATCATTAAGCAGCTGCCCAGCGTCCGAATCGTCATCCTGACGACGTTCAACGATCCGGACTATATTTATGAGGTCATCCGATCTGGCGCAGTCGGTTATCTGCTCAAGGATGCGGACGTAGAGGATATGCTGGAGGCGGTACGCTCCGCCTATCGCGGCGAAGCGGTGTATCGGACGGATCTGGCGGCAGATGCGCTGTCTCGCGCAATCTCATCCTCTTATTTGATCCCCAATGCGGTTGGCGGCGACGCGCCGCTGCTGGAGCCGCTGACGGAGCGCGAGCAAGAGATTCTGCAGGAAATGGAGTATGGTCTGCGCAACGACCGCATCGCTCAGAAGCTGTTCATTAGCGAAGGCACAGTTAAGTCGCATGTTCACCGCATCCTGCACAAATTCGGCTGCGAGGATCGAACGCAGGTCGTCGTGACGGCGTTGCGGCGGGGTATGGTGAAGTAGAGGGGCTTATCAATCGAATTTGTATCGACTGCCGCATTGCTATTCTTTCGTGGTGTTTTGAAACTGACCATTTGAGGATACCTGCAATCGTGCAGGCATTTACATATGAAGCTGCCAAATTCAGCCGATTACCTGCAAATGTGCAGCAATCAGCTCAACTACGCCGCTCTAACGTCTATTGCGAGCACAAAAGGCTGTACTTCTGCAGTCTTCTCAAAAAGAGTAACTTATCATTAAGCGATTCCGGCGGAATTGCAGGAATCGTTTGACGGAGCTCGTGGTAGAAGTTATAGGAGCGGAAGTGACTGTAAGCTGGCAAGATGAGAAGTCTCAGCTCGCTGAAAGACAACAATCCCTGACGCCGCGTCCTCGCAGCATCAGGGATTTCGTTTCTTCACGATAAGTGAAGATTAGTATTTGCGATAGTCGTCCTCGTCGCCCGTTGACTTCTGCAGCAGCACCATCAGTCCGCCCAGCACGATAAGCGAAGCGGTCAGTCCTTGCAGCCCATTGAATGGCGCAATTGCAGTAATCGACAGCAATGCGAAGAAGATAACTGCCGCGCCGCCGAGCACGAATACCGGAAGCAGCAGCCAGAAGCCGCGATACCCGAACAGGTAGAACTCGAACAAACCGAAGGCAACGGCGAGCAAGAAGCCCGGCCATACGGTCGCCCATGCGTCGAACAGCATGCCCGCTTGGCACGTCAAGCCGGTGACGAGCAGGACGCCGCCTGGAATGAGCAGGCCTGCTGCAGGCTTCGATCTTTTGTACAAATACGCCACGTGGAAGAAGATGCCCAGCGGCAGAATGAACAGCGTCGGCCAGAAGTAAGTGATAATGCTGCCGCCATTGGCATACGAACGCCCGTCCGTCGACTGCGCCTGAATGAGCAGCCAGATGATGCCCGCTGCAACGGCTATCACACCGTAGTTGCGCCGCATTGTCATTAGGTTATCCTCCTAAATGTAAATGAAATGGAACCTCACTGACGCTAGCGTACCACCGACACTTGGCCGTGTAAATGACTCTGGACCAAAACCCGACCTAAGTCGGGAACCGTCTCAGTCCTCAGACAAAACGCCTCAGTCCGCACGACCGAGCGCTGCTCCTCTATTAGGATGAATCTGCCTTCTCAGCGTGTATTCGCCCCCGCCTCCAGCCATCAGTACTGCCGATTGTCCACTTCATCCTTGGCCATCGTCTCGGTGAAGACGCTCTCCGGCGTCGAGATCCGCTTCGGCAGCTGCCGGCCTTCGGCCAGCTCCTTGACCGCCTGCATCAGAATCGGACCAAGCAGCGGATTGCACTCGACGATGCAGTTGATTTTACCTAAGGCCATCTGCTCGAAGCCCGCCTTCGTGCCGTCCACCGATATAATAATGATGTCCTTCCCAGGGCGCAGCCCATACTCTTCAATCGCTTCGACCGCACCCAGCGCCATGTCGTCATTGTGCGCGTAGAGCACTTTGATGTTCGCGCCTTCCTCCTCGAGGAAACGGCGCATCGTCTCCTTGCCCTTCTCGAACGTGAAGTCTGCCGCTTCGCTCCGAAGCAGCACAACGTTCGCATCCTTCTTGTCCAGTTGATCTCGGAAGCCCTTGCCCCGTTCGATCGACGGCGACGAGCCCTCCGTCCCTCTCAGCTCGACTAGTCCGACGGGACCGGACATGCCGCGTATTTTGTCCACGAGATATTTGCCCGCCTTCTGCCCTTCCTCGTAGAAGTCCGAGCCAATGAACGATACATACAGAGAAGGGTCGCTTACATTCGCATTCCGGTCGGAGATGATAACAGGAATGCCCGCATCCTTCGCTTCCTTCAGCACCGGCTCCCAACCCGTCTCGATGACCGGCGCAATCGCAATGACGTCTACCTTGCGCTTGATGAATGAGCGCACCGCTTCAATCTGCTTCTGCTGCGACTGCTCGGCATTGTCGAATAAAAGCTCGATGCCCGCTTCGGCGGCAGCTTCCTGAATCGATCTTGTATTCGCATTTCGCCAGTCGCTCTCCGTGCCAAGCTGCGAGAAGCCAAGCACAAGCGGCCGCTGCGCGGCAGGCGGAGTCGGATCACCCGTGTCCGAGAGACCGCTCGGCTGCAGCACGGCTGTATCTGCAACCTTATCTGCAGTCTCGATCCCGCTTGACTTGGAATCGCTGCTCTGACAGCCTGCAAGCACGGGCAGCAATATAAACAACGCAGCAAGCATCATGAACGGAAAACGCGCACGCAGCGCAGGCAACGCCATGTTTCTCATGATGAATCCTCCAAAAAGCAATTTGCTTTCTTCTTCGATATTAATCCTTACAAGCAAATTGCTTACTACGTAAGCACATACTTAGCAATTTGCTTTCTTCTTTGAAATTACCACCTGCAAGCAAATTGCTCGCTTCGTAAGCATATGTCTTTACATTCCAGCGGCGGACGATGCTGGGCACCGTCCGCCGTGTAAACCACTGCCTATATCGTTCGCTTCTCTCTCTATTAATTCCTGCACTTCTATTACAAGTTAAAATAGTTCGGTTTTCGGATTTAAGCCATCTTCTCCACGCTGCCGCTCTTGCGATCGCTGCGCATCGTGAACAAGCGCTGCAGCACGATGAAAGCAAACAGCAGAATGCCGATAATGATGCGCGTCCACCACGAGCTGAGCGTGCCTTGGAACACGATGAGCGTCTGAATGACGCCATAGATCATGACGCCTGCGAAGGTGCCGAACACGTAGCCGACACCACCGGTCAGCAGCGTGCCGCCGATGACGGCTGCGGCAATTGCATCCAGCTCCAGTCCTACCGCATGCAGGCCATAACCGGACAGCATGTAGAACGTGAAGACGACACCGCCCATCGCGGAGCAGAAGCCGCTGAACATGTACACCATGATCTTCGTACGAGCGACTGGCAATCCCATCAGGAGAGCCGACTGTTCGCTGCCGCCAATCGCATAAGTCGACCGGCCGAACCGCGTATAATGCGCAATATAAATCGCGAGCACGAGCACGACGAGCGCAATAATGACGCTTGGCGAAATGAAGTAATCGCCGAAGCTGATTTTCGTCTGCGCCATCTTGGTATAGAACCCGTTATCGATCGTAATCGTATTGATGCTGATCACGTAGCACAGGCCCCGCGCAAGGAACATCCCCGCAAGGGTAACGATGAACGGTTGAATTTTGAAATAATGAATGAGCGCTCCCATTGCTGCGCCGAACAGCGAACCGACTGCCAGCACGAACGGAATGACCGCCCAGGCAGGCCATCCGCCCTGCTGCAGCAAGCCTGCAGACATCATCGTCGTCAGCGCGACCATCGATCCGACCGATAAGTCGATGCCTCCAGAGATGATGACGAACGTCATCCCGATCGCAACGATCAGCAGGAACGCGTTATCGATGAGCAGATTGAACAATACTTGCACGGAGAAAAAGCCGGTATAACGGAACGAGCCCATCATGAACATGAGAATGAACAGCGCGATTGTGGCCGCCACCGGCAGATGCTGTCGCTTAAGCATGGCGCGTTACCTCCCGCTCTGCTGGATAACGACGTGTCTTCCAACGACTGATTATAGCTTTACGGAATGGTTCCGACTGAATAAGGCACACCGCGAGCACAACGACCGCCTTCACGACGAGCGTTACCTCAGGCTTGACGCCAACCGAGTAGATCGTCGTCGTCAACGTCTGAATCATGAGAGCGCCGACGATGGTGCCGGTCAAATAAAACCGCCCTCCAACCAGCGATGTACCGCCGATAACGACGGCAAGAATCGCATCCAACTCAATCCACAAGCCCGCATTGTTGCCGTCCGCGCTCGCTACGTTGCCGCTCAGAATCAATCCTGCGACGCCTGCGCACAAACCGCAGAACATGTACACGATGATCATAACCGTTTTCGCCCGAATGCCGGCTAAGCGGCTTGCTTCCGGGTTGCAGCCGACCGATTCAATGTACAAGCCAAGCGCCGTACGGCGGGTCAGCAGCGCTGAGATCGCGAATACGATCGCTACGAGGAAGATCGAGAATGGCAGTCCCGCGAGCGAGCCCGCTCCGATATATTGATACGGCGTACTCGACACCGTAATGATTTGCCCGTCTGTAATAAGCTGCGCGATGCCGCGTCCCGCTACCATCAGAATGAGCGTCGCAATAATCGGCTGAATGCCAGTTAAGGATACGAGCAATCCGTTCCATATGCCAAGCAGCAGCGACAACACGAGCGCCATTACAACGGCGTAGATGACGAGGGATAGCGCGTTCTGATCACTTCCTTGGCTGATCATCTGGCATGCGAGCGCTCCTGCGATCGCCACCACCGAACCGACCGACAGATCGATGCCGCGCGTGGCGATAACCGTCGTCATGCCGACCGCGACGATCATAAGCGGCGCTCCGAAGTTCAGAATATCAATGAGGCTGCCGTACAGATGCCCTTCTCGGACAACGATCTTGAAGAACGACGGCGAGTAGAACAAATTGAATAACAACAGTGCGATCCATAATGCCATCGGCCAGAACAAATGATGCTTGTATACTCGGTTCATCCAGCTCGACTTGCTGCCTGACGAATAACGTTCTTTCGGTTCCGCGGTCATGCGCCTTCACCTCCTGCGATTGCTTTCATGATGCGCTGCTCATCCATCTCGTCTTTTCCGATTTCTTCCACCTTCACCCGATCGCGCAGGACAGCGATTCGATCGCTGACGCGCAGCACTTCCTCAAGCTCGGACGATACATACAGCACTGACATGCCTTCCTCGCGGGACAACGTCAGCACGAGACGCTGAATCTCCGCCTTGGCACCGATATCAATCCCTCGCGTTGGTTCATCCAATATGAGCAGCTTCGGCTGCGTCAGCAGCCATCTGCCGAGAATGACCTTCTGCTGGTTGCCGCCGCTTAGATTCTTCACCAGTTGTTCCGGGTTCGGCGGATGAATGTTAAGCGTCTTGATATACTCTTCTGCGATCTCATTCTGCCGCTTGCGCGAAATCGTCTTGAACCATCCGCGCGTCGCCTGCAGCGCCACGACAATGTTCTCCCGCACAGTCAGATCTTCAATAATCCCTTCCGTCTTCCGGTTCTCAGGACAGAAAGCCAAGCCCGCATCAATAGCGCCGCGCGGCGACTGCACGCCACCCTTGCCGGCGCCTTCAATATGCAGCTTGCCTTGATCGGCCCGATCCGCGCCATACAACAGACGCGCAAGCTCCGTTCGGCCAGAGCCGAGAAGACCGGCAAGACCAATCACTTCGCCGCGCCCGATCGACAGATCGAACGGCTCGATCGCGCCTTTGCGACCAAGTCCGCTTGCTTCTACAATCGCAGTCTGAGCATCCGATGCACGCAATTCGCCTGCCGTCTTCGGCAGTTCGTCCAGCATGGTCAGCTCCTTGCCGATCATGCGGGATACAAGCTCAAGCCGCGGCAGCTCGGAAGCCTTGTACTCTGCAATCAGTTCCCCGCCTCGCAGAATCGTGATCCGATCGGATATTTCATACACTTGATCGATGAAGTGCGTAACGAACAGAATCGCCATTCCTTCGCTGCGCAGCTTGCGTACGACCTCGAACAGACGCGCTACCTCACCCCGGTCCAAGCTGGAGGTTGGCTCATCGAGGATCAACACTCTCGCCTGAATATCAATCGCTCGCGCGATAGCGACCAGCTGCTGAATCGCGACCGGGTATTCGCTGAGCGGCAGCGTCACGTCGACGCGAAGATGGAGCCGCTCTTCGAGCAGCTGCGCGGCGCGGCGGTTCATTTCTTTCCACTGGATTCGGCCGAAGCGGCGCGGCTCGCGGCCGATATAAATATTTTCCGCAACGGACAGGTTCGTACATAGATTGACCTCTTGATACACGGTGCTAATGCCGGCCGCCTGCGCCTCCTGCGGGCTGTGCACGACGAGCCGTTTTCCTTCCATCTCAACCGTGCCCTCGTCGATCGAATAGACGCCCGTCAACACCTTAATAAGCGTCGACTTGCCGGCGCCATTCTCGCCCATCAGCGCATGTACTTCCCCGGGAAATAATCGAAAATCAACGCCGGACAACGCCCTTACGCCGGGAAACCGCTTATGAATGTTCGTCAGCTTCAGTACAGGCTCTGCCCCCGTATGCTGTGCCATCGTTGCTCCTCCTCTCTGCCGCAAGCGAAAAACCGCTTCGTCCGATAAATCGTACCGAAGCGGCTTACGCAAGTGGCTGTTACGATTAATATTTGCGGTCAGGCAGCGCTGCTTTCGCTTCTTCGGAAGTGAACGTGCCTTCCTTCGTTACGATCCGTTTCTCAAGCGTTTTGCCAGCAACAACATCGCGTACAGCGTCCATAAGCTGTGGTCCGAGGAGCGGATTGCACTCGACGATGAAGTTGATTTTGCCTTCGCTTGCTGCCGTCATGCCGTCTTTTACTGCGTCGACGGAGATGATTTTGATATCAACGCCCGGCTTCAGACCAGCTGCTTCGATTGCTTGGATTGCGCCGAGCGCCATGTCGTCATTGTGAGCGTACAGCACGTCGATCTTCGGATTCGCTTTCAGGAACGCTTGCATAACTTCTTTACCTTTAGCACGCGTGAAGTCGCCTGTTTGCGAAGCGATGATTTTCAGGTGGGAGTTGCCTTTGATCGCTTCTTCGAAGCCCGATTTGCGGTCGATTGCCGGAGCGGAGCCCGTCGTGCCTTGCAGCTCGACGATGTTCACGTCAGCCGAAGCGTCTTTGTATTGGTCAGCCAGCCATTGGCCTGCTTTCTTGCCTTCTTCAACGAAGTCGGAGCCGATGAACGTTACGTACAGCGACGTGTCAGCCGAATCTACCGCACGGTCCGTCAGGATAACCGGAATGCCAGCGTCCTTCGCTTCTTTCAATACCGTATCCCAACCGGATTCAACGACTGGCGAGAATGCGATAACGTCAACCTTTTGCTGAATGAATGTACGAATGGCTTTGATTTGGTTCTCTTGCTTCTGCTGCGCATCGGAGAACTTCAGATCGAAGCCCGCTTCAGCAGCCGAATCCTTGACCGAGTTCGTGTTCGCCGTACGCCAGCCGCTCTCTGCGCCTACTTGTGCGAAGCCGAGCGAGATGTCGCTTGTGCTCCCCGACGTTTTCTTGTCTTCACTTTTGCCGCAAGCCGTAGCGACCAGCATGAGCAGCGTCAGCGTGAGCAGTCCCCACATTTTGGTTTTTCTCTTCACGTTCAAATCCCCCTTAGATATCGGTCACCTGTTCGGTGTGAGTTCATTATAAAACGCTTACATTGCCAGGTTATACGGAGCAATACGCGAGTTTCGTTCGTTTTTTTATCGATTTGAACCTGAGGCCCGGAGAGGAAAATCCGACTTTTTTGTGCGATAACCTGAATTTCTTGTTCATGCTTTCGGTCAATAGGGTGAAAGGTAGGTTTTTTTTGTGATTTTAGGTCAAAATGGTTGCGTTTACATCGTATACCCCACCCAAATTTGTTATCATTAGGCTGATCTATACAGACAGAAAGGACGACACCATCTATGAAGATGATCCGATGGCGATGGTCCAGTCTTCGCGCGAAGCTGCTCGTCATGTTCGTTCTGATCTCGTCGGTTCCGATGATCGTCGTCGGCCTCGTCTCTTATCAGAAATCGTTCGCGACCATATCCGGCCACGGCAAAGCGTCCGCTCTGCTTGAAGCAGATCGGCTCGCCCGGGATATCGACGGTTTGTTCCAGGATACGGGCAAGCTGCTCGAACTGGAAGAAAATCCGCAAGTGCTGAGCTTCCTCTTCTCCCAGAGCGACACGTACGAGGATGCCAAGGCGATACTGCGCACGTTCGAGCTGTACCGCGAAACGTACAAATACGAAGACGTATTGAATATTTCGATGGTGAATTTATATGGGCGGGGCATCAGCGAACGCCGAGGCGTGTTCCAGCTGGAGCGCAACCCGCTGCGCAATCCGCATTTCGTCAAGCTGCTCGGCGAGCCGGATTTGGTGCTGAACGTACCGCCGTCAGAAGCGTTGGAGCTTGATCGGGTCGACGGCTTTCAATATGAAGGCCGCAACGTCATCTCGATTATGGCTACAATCAAGCAGCGCATTACGAAGGAAGTGATCGGCTTCATCGTCATCGACTTGGATGACAGCATCGTAAGGCAGTTCTGCGATGACAGCCTGATCGGTAAGACTGGCTACTTCTATGTTGCTAGCTCGGGCGGTAATCCCATCTTCATGCCGTCCGCGGTTAAGTCAGATGCACTCCCGTTCCAACCCGCTGATCTCGGGCCGCGGCTCGCTGAGGATCGAGAAGGCTTCGTTGAACGTTCCGTAGGCAAGCCCTTATTCGTTATGTATTCCACATCACAGCTAACCGGCTGGAAAATCGTCGGCCTCGTTCCGCTGCAGGAGCTGATGAGGGACGCCGATGAGATTCGGCAGCTGATCATCATAAGCGTTACGCTCAGTCTTGTGTTTACGATCTCGTTGTACTTCTTCGTAACGACTCGTCTCACCCGCCCTGTTCAAGTGCTCATGAACAAAATGCGGCAGGCGGCAGGCGGTTACCTCGAAGCGAAGGTCAAGCCGACCGGGTCCGATGAAATCGCTGACCTCGGCAACAGCTTCAATATAATGCTTGGCAAAATCCGCGAGCTGCTCGATCAGAGCATCAAGGAACGCGAGAACATTCAGAAGGCGGAGCTTCGCGCCCTGCAGGCGCAGATTAATCCGCACTTCCTCTACAACACGCTCGACTCGATCATCTGGATGGCCGAAGCCGGCAAGAATGAGCAGGTCATCCGGCTCGTGCAGGCGTTGGCAAGATTTTTCCGAATCGGCTTGAACAAAGGGATGGAATGGGTGACGCTGAAGGAGGAGCTCGAGCATGTGCGCAGCTATCTCGTCATCCAACAGATGCGATACCGCGATATTCTCGACTACGAGATTATCGTGCCGGATTCGCTGCTCAACATTCATCTGCTCAAAATGACGCTCCAGCCGCTCGTCGAGAACGCGCTGTATCACGGCATCAAGAACAAGCGCGGACGCGGCATGATAACGATCGCCGCAACCGTCGATGCAGGCGGATGCCTGATGCTGGCCGTCGAGGACGACGGCATCGGCATGACCGAGCAGCGGCTCACCGAGCTTCGCGAGCTGCTGGCGAAGGGGCGTCTGCCGGAGAAAACCGGCGACGAAGTGTCGGGAGGCTTCGGGCTCCACAACGTTCATCAGCGCATCCGGCTGTATTATGGCGAGGCGTACGGCGTCGAGCTGTACAGCGAACCGCAGGCCGGCACACGCGTCATCCTGAAGATTCCGCACCGCATGGGAGGAACGATCTATGAAAAAAGTGATGCTGGTTGACGACGAAATATTGATCCGCGAGAATATCCGCGATTGCATTCCATGGACGCAGGAAGGGTTCACCTACTGCGGGGATGCGCCGGATGGCGAGGTCGCGCTGCCGCTGATCGATCAGCATGTGCCTGACATTCTCATTACCGATATTAAGATGCCATTCATGAATGGCTTGGAGCTAAGCCGAATCGTACGGGACAAATACCCGGAGATGAAGATCATCATCCTGAGCGGTCACGATGAGTTCCAATATGCACGCGAGGCGCTTCGCCTTGGCGTCGAGGACTACTGCTTGAAGCCGGTTAGCGCCGCGGATATCGTGAAGCTCCTGCAAGAGGTCAGCTGCAAGATTGACCGCCAGCGCCAAGAGCGCGAACGGCTGGAGAAGCTTGCGAATCGGCTTGCGGCGCAGCGCGATGTACCTGGGGGTACAGCTGAGCGAGGCGGCACTGCTGGACTTGGGATGGATGGCATCGGCGGTATGGTCGGTGCAGCTGGAGCGGTTGGAATGTCCAGTGCAGCAGTGGCTCCCTCCCATGTGCATCTGGATCGTCAGCGATTCATCTCGTTCCTGAAAGTCGGCGTCCCGGCAGAAACAGAGTCGTTCGTTCGAGAGTACCTTGCGCCGCTTCATGGCATGGACTGGTCGGCTGCCGGCTATGGGCGGTACGCGCTGAACGATCTGACCGTTGAGTGCTGGCAGGCAGCGCGCGAGCTGCTGCGAAGCCCTGAACTATCGGCGGAGGAGCATCAGCGCTTCACGCAGGCAATCGCGGAAGTACGGTCATCGGAGGATGCTGTCCGTTATCTGCTCCTTGTAGCGGAGCAATTCTGGACGTGGCGTGCGCAGGCGGCAGGCCGCTATAATGATCAGCTGCGGGATGTGAAATCGTTCATCGATGCGCACATCGGCGATGATAAACTCTCGCTTCAAGATGCGGCGGCGCATGTTCGCATGAGTCCCTCGCATCTTAGCAAAATTTTCGCGCAGGAAACCGGCGAGACGTTCATCGAATACGTCATGCAGATGCGCATTCGCAAAGCGATGGAGCTGCTGCTGGCAACGAACGATAAGACGTATGAAGTGGCGTTCAAGGTGGGGTACAACGATGCCCACTACTTCTCCAACGTGTTCCGCAAGGCAACCGGCATGACGCCGCGCGATTTCCGCAAGAGAGGCGTGACGGGGCGTGAGCAGCATGTTGATCGATAAAAGCGGGCGGCAGACTGGTCAGCAGCGACATAGGTCTCGCCGGCTGCGACTCACTCTGCGGCGGTGCTTGCAAACTGCGCTAACGGTCATGCTCATCGCGCTGTTAACGACAGGATGCTGGGGTGGCAAGAGCGAGGATGATGGAAGCGACGTTACTGCGATTGCCGGAACAGAAGTGAAATCTGCAACTGCGGATAAGACAGCTAGTAACAGTAACAGTAACAATGACATAGCGCTTACCTTCGGCATTTTGTACCCGTTCGCTCATCCGTTCTACGAGACGATCACGAAGCAGGCGCAGCAAGCTGCTGGTCCCCAGCATGTGACGCTGCTCGTGCAGGCGCCGGATGAAGCGAACGCGGAGCAGCAGATCCGGATGATGGAGAATATGATCAACCGTCATGTTGACGGCATTGCCGTCGATCCGATCGATGCCGAAGCCATGCAGCCCGTTATCGACAAGGCAATTGCCGCGGGCATTCCCGTCATCTGCTTCGAATCCGATGCTCCCGGCAGCAAGCGGCTATCCTTCATCGGCGCGGACAACCGTCTCGCCGGACAGCGGATGGGCGGTCTGATCGACGGACTGCTTGGCGGCCGCGGCATGATCCTCGTCGAGACAGGCGCCTCGCATATGGACAGCTTGAATAAACGGCTCGAAGGGCTGCGCCACTATCTTGAGAGCTATACCGAAATTCAAATCCTAGATGTTCGCTACAACGAGGGCAGCGAAGCGGCCGCGCAGACCGATCTGGAGCAGATGATAGATGACCATCCGCATTTTGACGCCTTCGTCGCGCTGGATCCGCTGTCCGTATCGGCTGCTGTACTCGTGTGGAAGGCGATGGGGCTCAGCCGCCACGCGCTTACGTTCGGCATGATGCCCGAGATCGAGGACGCCATCCGCAACGGTCAGCTGACCGCCACCGTGTCGCAATACGAGCAGGAATGGGGCACTCAGATCGTATCGCGGCTGCTGCAAGCGGCTGGCGGCCATAAGCTCCCCTCCTTCTCGGACACAGGGATGACCGATGTGACGATCGATACGCTTAATCGAGCAGCGGAGGAAGCAGATTGAATGAAGGGTCATCAATGGTGCTGCGCACCGTTGATGACCCCTTACTTCCGATGTTGGTTAGTATGAAGCAATATATCCCTGCATGCGGATGCTACATTGCACGTCGTTCAATTGGAACTCATTCGCTCGCCATCGCCTACGTCTACCGTCCCCCGCTCATCGTTGTTCGCTTCGCATATCGTTACACTTCAACTGCTCCACATTTGCTCCATTGCACGCTGTACAATAGAATCACATACGTTCGCCCTCTTCGCTCTACTCCGTTGTATTTCGTACAGCAGGAAATGACCTGTAACGCGTAAATTACCCCGATCAAGCACATTCGGGTCTATATCTGTTGTACAGAATACAATTGAGAGCAGCCAAAGACGTTCATACCGAGCATTCCGTTGTACAAAATGCAGCAGCATACTTGCCCGTACATACAAAAACCAGCCCATCAACAATGCAGGGCTGGTTTAGTATCATCATTTACCAAGTGCCGTACGTGTTCAGTTCAACCTTGCGGCCGTCCGGATCATAGAATGCGATCTCGCGGCCGCAGCCTCCGCGATCCACGATTCCGTCAGTCGCCAGTTCCACACCGTATTCAATCATTCGCGAGTAGAGCTCTTCGATCTCGGAATCCTTCACTCTGAACAGCAGAACAGCGTGGTTATAGCCTTCAAGGTTATTGAAGCTAAGCGACAGCTTGTCCTCGGATTGTACGAAAAACAATGTCAAACTAGATGCCGTATGGAGAACGACTAAACCTGCTCCTTCTTGGAGCGGTGAATGATGCGATGCATTCGGATCGAATCCAAAGATGTCAACATACCACTTCGCGGTGGTGTAAGGGTCCTTAGCTGGAAGATACAATGTCTCAATGTCCATGAGGTAAGGCTGCTTCTTCTCGACAACTTGCTCGCTCATTGCGGTTCCCCTCTCACATCTAATTCAAGTAATTAAAGTATTCTACAACAACCAAATTTTAGCGTACATACGTTCTCATGTAAACCTGTATCTGTAAACTTTACCTTGTTATTCTTATATTAAAAAACCGCATGCTGCTCATCCAACAGGGATAAGAGCGTGCGGCTCTAGCGCTATATAATATCGAACTTCCTATTTGGAAGGCGAATAGGACTGGTACAGTTTGTAGATCGCCTCATTAATCTCGGAATCCGTCATGTCATAACGGAGATCGGGGTCGCTGAAACTATTTGCGTTAGATGATCCTGCTATTGTCGAAGACTGCTTCGTCAATGCCGTCAGCTGCGCATAATAATTGCTGCGGCTTGCATCGTATTGCTTTTTGCTTACTTTTTTGCCGCTGGAATAATAGATCCCCTCCCAATTGCCGCCTTCTGTCTGCTCCTCGTAGAACCCGTTGATCTCCTTCGTCGTCAGCACGGTCCCGTTCAGCGTCAGCGAATAATCTCCACCGCTCACACTGACAGCGCCGCCTCCGCTGTCCTTGCCAATGACAACGTACTTGCCTGTTTTCTTCTCTTTGTAGACGAGAATATGGCCTTTCACGAATGCGGTCATGCCAAGGTTGAAGCCAATGGATCCGCTGTCTCCAGCACCTGGTCCCTTCTGCGTAAGCTTCTGTACCTTGCCGTTCTTATATGTATAGGCGATATCGATCACGTTCTCTGTACGGTAGCTTAACCCTCCGAACAGCTCCGGCACGCCGTCGCGGTCGATATCGACCAGCGTGATAACGCAATCGCCAATCATCAAGTCTTCCGACTTCAAATAGTTCGCAATATACTTCTTGTACGCGTCCTTCCACTTCGGCTGCTGAGCCGTTGACGTCGAAGCGCCATAAGCCAGGCTGTCCCCCATTAACAAGCTTGCGATTGCTGCGCTGCTAATCCATCTCTTCATCTCTATTTCTCTCTCCCGTCTCCCCAATCATGGATGTTGATTTACACATCTACGCATCATAGCATACATCAATGGCGCTTGTTATATTTTTCCTGAAAAAAAAAGAGATTTTGTCGAAAGCATCATTACTCGTAATGTGCAAAATAAAAAGCCCGCGTCCAAGACGCGGGCTTCCTTAACCAACCTGATCGATTAGCGGCTGCCGAAAAACTCGACAAGCTCGTTTGCGATAATCGACGTTTCGCCGTCGACGATTTTCATGCTTTGCGGTTTGTTGAACAACGCTTCGATCTGCGCCGGGAACGTCTGCTTGATGCCAGTCAGCTGAACCGCTTCGTCGAACTTCGCCGGATGCGCCGTAGCGAGCGATACGATAACGCCGCCCGTACCGCGCTGCTCAGCTGCTGCAACGCCGCAAGCCGAGTGCGGATCGAGAATATAGCCGCCGGCCGACTCGAAACGTTTGATCGTATCGAGGCACTCGTCGTTATCAACGCCGTAAGCGCCGAACTCCGTGCGGACCTTCGCGAGCGTCTCCTCGTTCACGGACAAGCTGCCTTCGCTGCGGAACGCATTCATCAGCGATTCAATTGCTGCCGTATCTTCGCCTAGTACATAGTACAGGTACCGCTCGAAGTTGCTCGCAACTTGAATGTCCATCGATGGGCTGTGCGTCATGCGGAAATTGTCCGGCTTGTAGACGCCCGTATCCACGAAGCGCTCCAAGATGTTGTTCGCATTCGTCGCAACGATGAGACGGTCAACCGGCAAGCCCATACGCTTCGCCAGGTAACCTGCGAAGATGTCGCCGAAGTTGCCCGAAGGAACGCTGAAGCTGACTTTCTCCGCGCCGCCGGCTTCCTGCTCTTGAACGCGGAAGTAAGCGTAGAAGTAGTAAACCGTCTGTGCGATGATGCGGACGATGTTGATCGAGTTGATCGCGCACAGGTTGTTCTTCGCCTTGAAGTCGAGGTCTGCGAACAGATCCTTAATGATGCGTTGGCAATCGTCGAAGTTGCCATGAACGGACAGGTTCAGGACGTTGTCCTCTGCGACTGTCGTCATTTGCAGCTCTTGCACCTTACTTACTTTGCCATGCGGGTGAAGGATACAGATGTTGATGCCTTCTTTGCCGCGAACGCCCTCGATGGACGATGCGCCCGTGTCGCCGGACGTCGCGCCGAGGATGTTGATCTTCAGGTTACGCGTACGCGCTACGTACGTGTACAGCTGACCCATGAATTGAAGCGCGATATCTTTGAAAGCAAACGTTGGACCGTGGAACAGCTCCAGCAAGTACAGCTTGTCCTTCAGCTTCGTTACCGGCGTTACTTCCGGATGGCGGAACGTCGCGTAGCTGTCTTCCACGAGTTTCTTCAGATCGCCCGCTGGAATTTCGTTATTCGTATACAAATCGAGAATGGCCAGCGTCAGCTCTTGGTATGACAGCTTCGACCACGCCTTCAACGTCTCATCGGATACAGTCGGAATTTGCTCGGGAACAAGCAGACCGCCGTCAGTCGCCAATCCCATCAGAAAAGCATCAACAAAGCCGATCCCACTTACATTGCCTCTCGTGCTCATGTACTGCATGCTAATTTCCCTCCTACTAATATCGACACCAATACAGGTCTGTGCCGATTCATGTGCGCCTTCCCGCGCCCAAAGTCATTAGCGTAATTATACGTTCCGCCCGCACAATCGTGCAAACAATTTTGAAAAAAATCGACATTTCCGTATCTATTCAGACAACGCTCAGCGGCAATTCAGATTGAGGGTTCAGACTAGGCTCATCCGAGAAACAACGAGCAGTCTTCCATCCTGCTCGACAACAAGTACACACAAAGGAGCTTGCTTATGTCCGCACAACCTGCGAATACCGCCGCACAGCTCGATCGCAGGGACCGACTTCCCGAGATCCCGCTCGTGCGTGCGATTGCCATTGTCGGCGTACTTTGCGTACACTCCACCTCGAATGCCACTGTCGAAATGACGAATTCAGGCATTTATTGGTTGTATAATTTCATCAATATTATGGCAAAATTCGGGACGCCGACGTTTATTTTTCTAAGCAGCTTCGTGCTGTTCTACAACTATATCGACCGTCCGATCGGAGCAGGGATGCTGAAGTCGTTTTATCGCAAAAGAGCGGTCGGCATTCTAATCCCTTATCTGCTCTTCTCGATTGTGTATGCCATTGCAACGCATGTGTTGTATTACCCGGATCAACCGCTTGGCGACGCGCTGCACAGCTTCGCGACCAATGTGCTGACAGGCAAAGCCTATACGCACTTGTACTTCGTGTTCATTAACGTGCAGTTCTATATCCTGTTCCCGCTGACGCTGTGGCTGTTCCAGAAACGTCCGCAACTGATCAAGTGGGCCCTGCCAATCGGATTGGCCGTGCAGTGGGGATTCGTCCTGTTGAACAAATACGGCCTGCAGATCGCGAACAAGGGCAGCTGGGCGCCATCCTACTTCTCTTATTATATGTTAGGAGCATTAATTGGCATTCAATACCCACGCATCAAGCAGCGGCTGACGTCAAGCAGCAGCCGTCAAGCGGGTCCAATCCCGCTGCTGGCATGCGTCGCTCTGTTCGGAGCTTGGCTGGCGACAGGACTCGCGCACGTCTGGATCTGGTATGAAACTCGCTTGAATGTTGCGTTATACAACTCCCTGCTTTACGAAGCGCTGTGGAATGCCTATACGATCATCAGTGCAATCTTACTGCTCGTAATGGCGGTGTTCATCGCACGCCACGGTTCGAGATGGGTCGTTCGTATTCTAAATCGGCTTGGCGCGTTATCGTTCGGCATCTATCTGCTTCACCCGATGCTGCTGCTTGCGTATCGCCATCGTCCGATTCATGCGGGCAATTCGATGCTCGTTCATCTCTGGTACGCAGGCGGCTTCGTGCTTGCACTGAGCGGCGCTTGGCTGATCGTTGGCCTGGCGGCTCGCTGGCTGCCGTTCGCATCGTTGTTGTTCGGTCAGCTGCCTGAGCGGAAGAAGATAACGACCGACGACGGCAGCAACAAGGTAACCCCACCTTACGGCGTACCTACCGCTTAGCCGAAGACAATAAGACCGAGCAGCTTGCTGCTCGGTCTTGTCGCTGTCTGGTAGTCTCACTCATGCTCGCCAGTCCCGTTCAAGCGTTCAATTCAAGCGTCTTCCGCTTCTCAGATCTCCAGCTGCAGCTCGCGGTAATTGTTCTTCACATACTGATAGCCCGAATACACCGTCAGCACGACCGCTGCGAGCATGATCGTCAGATCAATCGGGAAATCGATCAAGAACGCGAACGGGTAGTTGTCCAACAACACAGCCGTAATCGCGACGACCTGAAGAACCAGCTTAATCTTGCCGTGTCGATCAGCGGCAAGTGCGACGCCTTTCTCCGCCGCCAGAATACGCAGACCGGACACCATGACTTCCCGTACGATGATGACGACTGCAATCCAAGATGGAATCATCTTCTGCTGCACCATCATGATGAGCGCCACCGAGACGAGCAGCTTGTCCGCGAGCGGGTCCAACAGTTTGCCCAGATTCGTAATCATGTTGTATTTGCGCGCAATGTAGCCATCCAGCTTGTCCGTTGCGGATGCAAGAACGAACAAACCGACCGCCCAATAAAGACCGTACTGATTAATGTAGTGAATGAAGCCGACTCGCTCCTCCATCCAAGACGGATAGCGCTGGAACGCGAGCATGAACAGCGGAATCATTGCGATTCGGATGACCGTTATTTTGTTCGCAAGATTCATGAACTCACCTCTCCATGATTAGGATTCATCATCATGTATTTACCACATTCATACAGACTATAATCATCACAAAAGCCCGTCTCCGGCAAGCGATGCTAGCTCCGGAAACGGGCATTTCGTTTGCTGACTTGCTAGTTATCGGCTAGCTGTCGGCTGCTCCTAAATCAAATCTGATTTATGCAGCAACAGCTGAACGATCTTCGCAACCTCAGCTCTTGTAATCGTCGCTTTCGGCGCGAGCATATTCCCGTTTCTGCCGGACACGATTCCCGACTGAACGCTCAGTGCAACGCCGGTCTTCGCCCAACTCGATACTTGCGCTGTATCCGCGAATCCGCCAAGCACATCATCGGCGGAACGTTCTGCAAGCTCGTCAATCAGACCCGTAATGACCATCGCCTTGGCCATAATCGTCATCGCCTGTTCGCGCGTAATGGCATCGTTCGGACGGAAGGTGCCATCCTTGAAGCCATCGATCAAGCCGTACGTCTGCGCTGTCTTCACCGCACTGCTGTACCAAGCGGTTGCCGCTACGTCCGTAAAGACAGCCGCACTGCTCTCCAGCTTCAGTCCAAGTCCCCGCACGATAATCGCTGCGAATTCTGCGCGCGTAATGGCGTTATTCGGACTGAACTGTCCGCTGCCCGTACCATTCACGACCATGCGGGAAGCCAGCTCCTCCACCTCTTCCTTCGCCCAATGCTGCGCCATATCCGCGAAAATAACCGGATGTGCGATCACTGCATATGTGCTGTTCGTTACACTGCTTATTCGCGCATACGATTTCCCATCCATCGTAACGACCTTCGTCGGCACATGTCGCACGGTTCCATCCGGCTCAACGACGATAGCGGTTGTAATCGTTGTTGGATCGACGCCGTCCGGGATCGCAATGCTGCGTTCCACATAGCCCGTGTAACCATCTACCAGCATGATCGTATCGCCATGTACAACGCTTACGGTGAATTCTACCGGCGGAGCAATAAGCGTAAACGCGCCTGTCTTAGCGGCGTTCTCGACAACCTGCACTATAGACTCGCTCGATGCAGCAATTTCGATCCGCAGCTGAATGTCCTTCAACGACACCGATCCGTCGTTAACGCCAGCCAATGCATTCAGATCGATCTGATCCGCATGCAGTCGATAAGACCCAAGCCTCGTCTTGAACTCGATGACCGCCTGTTTGTCCTGCAAGCTCTTAAGGAGCGAGACGTTAAGATCACCGATGATTGCATCCGAGCTGCTATCCACTTCAATCGACAACATGACAGGCTCCGACTGCGCAGCCAGCCACTGTTCCAACTTCTGCTGATCCAGCGTTACAACGGTTTGCGTCCTTCCGTCCTTCGTCGTTGTCTCCGCCGTGCCTGCTCCTTCTTCGCCATTGATGCGCACACCTGCAGTACTGCCGTTATTGCCTGGAGGTGTCGTGATGATCGGCGACTTTGGTCCTGTCGGCTCCGGTGGCGTCGTTCCGCCCTTCGCCTCCGTGAACTGCCAGTAGTCCAGGTTGAACAGCTTGCTTCCATCCCCGCCTTGGAATAGGAGGAATAGGTTATGAACCCCTGCCGTAGCTGTAACATCCGTGTGCAGCAGCTGCCACGTCTGATCATCCTTGGTCGGCGTCACGTTCAATGTACCGATGACTTGACCAATCGGACTGTCGAGTCGAAGCTCGATCTTCCCGCCGGCGCTGCCGGCGACGTTCGCGGCGAAGGATGCAGCGCCCTTGTCGCCGAAATCTACATTGGACACCGCCACCCAGTCGCCGTTGCTAATATTCGTTACATCCAGATTGATGCCGGACAGTGAGCCCGCAGGCGCCGTAGACGGCTCCGTTGCGATGCCCGCCTGCCAAGCAAGCGTCTCCGCCTCCGTGCGTTGATACGGATTCAACGTCGCAGCTGGTCCGACGCCCTCCATGTCCGCTTGAATGCTCTTAATCGCACCATCCTCATAGAAGTGAACCTTGTTGATATGCGTGGAACGATAGCCCTTGCCCTCTCCAAGCGCAGCCTTGCTCAGCGTCTGGGCATGGTAGACGACATACCATTCGTTGTTGAACTCGAAGATCGCGTGATGGTTATTGCCTCCGACTCCGAAGAAGGCGCCTGGATTTTTCAGAATCGATCCCACATACGTGAACGGCCCCATCGGACTGTCGCTCACCATGTACGCAATCTCGCCGGCAGGCGGCATGCCTTCAGGATGTGTGCCTGCGAAGTTCGAGCAATAGGTGTAGTAATACTTGCCGTTATATTTGTGAATTCCCGAGTCTTCGAACATGTACGGCGCATCGATTGTCGATGCTGCGCCTACTGTATGGACCATATCGTCTGTCAATCGAATGACTCTCGCCGTATTCGGGTGAGCGGCTTGTTCCGCAGTCGGGTTATTCGGAATGCCTCCGCCGAAATAAAGGTAAGCCGATCCGTCATCGTCTACCAGCACAGCCGGATCGAACAACCAGACGACGCCTGCCGTACCTTCTGTCGCGAAGGAAACGAGCGGTCCGCCAATCGGATCGGTCCAAGGCCCGGTCGGGCTGTCAGCTGTTAATACGCCGATACCGCCAGCGCCATTGGCGAAGTACAGGAAGAACTTATCCTTGCCGTCGATCACCTTATGCGCTGCGGCCGGCGCCCATGACAATCCTGCCCACTTGGCAGCGCCGTTCGCTCCTGCCACCGGGATCGCGCCATGATCGGTCCAGTTGACCATGTCGGCTGACGAGATGACATTAATCGTCTTGATCTGGCCATACGTATTATCCTTGATATTGCCGTTCGAATCATACTCATAAGCATCGTTCGTCATGTAGACGTAGACGCGTCCGTCAAAGACAAGCGCATAAGGATCGGCCCCGTATTTGTGGCTCATCAACGGATTCGAATAACCCGGCAGCTTGCCGATAGCGCCAGTATTCAACTGCTTCAACCCTATATTGGACACGGCATCCCTTACATCATATACGACGTCTCCGCCTTCGACATGGACATAATCGGTCGTGATCGTTATCGAATGATCAGACGTCGCGAATGCCTCCACCTTCAGCTTCATCGTCGCAAACAATCCGTCCTTCACATTGACTTGACCGCCGGCCACTTTGATCTGCAGCCGATGATCTGCAAACGTATAGGATGCAGCGCCTACTACATTAGCCGTATTGATCGACACATTCGACACGGAGAGTCCCTTCGGAATGTTGAACGATGCATCGATCGCGCTATAGCTTCCTTCCGGAAGCGCTGACAGCGTAATCGGCACCTCCAGCTCTACGTTCGGCACGCCGATGACATCGCTCACATCGCCAAGGTCTGCCTGGAGAACCGCAGCAGGTGCATTCTCGCCTGTTAATTTATCGCTGATTCGGAAATAGTCGAAATCTGCATAGCCGCCGGTCACCTTGGTCGCATAGTTGAACAACGCGAACCGATAGCCCATGAAGTGCGGAAGCGTGTACTGCATGTGCAGCGCATTGCCGATCCGCACCCATGTCAAACCATCCAGACTGAAGTAGAAGGCTGCGTTATCTGCTTGATTCTTGAAATCCATATCGATTTTGAAATAAACACGGTCCTGCGTGAGCGGAATCGACGCCGCCTCTACAGGCGCTGCTCCGCTGCCATCCACCATCACGATCGAACGCGTACTGCCTGACATCTTCACCCCAACGAAACCATACTTGGCTTGAAGCGCAGCAAGTCCCGCATAATCGCCATCTTTCATATGGCCGACATCCACTGCAATCGCACCTGAACTCTCCGGCCCGAAGGACCGCTGCGTAAGCGTGTTGCGGGCATCTAGAAGCGTGGTGCTCTTACGGCCAGTCGTCAGCCTTAGATAGCCTGGACGGTCCGTCAGCGACCAATTGTTATTGTCCGGATTATGATTCCACTGCCAGACGAGCGCCAGATTGGAACCATTATCGTCGTTCTCGCCGTTCTTCGCCGCCGCTGCGGCAGGCAGTGCTTTCTGAACGAACGAGACGTCGTCGACATAGAAATCCATTAGGTCGTTCACGGGATCAGGCGTCCCCGTCCAAGGCGTCTCCAGGAAAATAAACGTCTGCGAAATATCCGCATCGGCAGGCAGCGTATAGGTTCCTTCAACCGTCCCCCATTCGCCCTTCTTGATCGTCTTGGAACCGAGGATCTTGATGCCCTGCCAGCTTGGACCGTTCTGAATATCGAAGTTGAATTGCTTCTGATCCGGTCCGCTCGTATATTTCACTTTGGCCGAGAATTGATACGTTGCTCCTGCCGTTACTTCTCCCGTAATGACCTGCTTCGCACCGTCGCCCGTCGCCTTCCGTCCGGTCGTCAGGATGCTGTAAGCTCCGCTGTAATGCTCTGCGTCGGACATGGATGCCGCAGCGGCGCCGTTCGCCGTCCAAGGCGCCAGCCCTGCTTCCGCGTTGCCGTTATCGATCAACTCCGACACCGAGGTGTCGAGCATGGACACGTCATCGACGTAGAAGTCCATCAGATCGTTCGCAGGCTCCGGTGTCTGCACCCAAGGCGTCTCGATGAAGATAAACGTTTGCGAAATATCGGCATCGGCAGGCACCGTATACGTCCCCTCGATCGTGCCCCATTCTCCCTTGGCGATCGTCTTGGAGCCAAGAATCTTGATGCCCTGCCAGCTTGGCCCGTGCTGAATATCGAAGTTGAACGGCTTCGTGTCCGGACCGCTCGTGTATTTCACTTTAGCGGAGAAGCGGTAGGTAACGCCTGCTTGGATTTTGCCCGTCGTCACCTGCTTCGGACCGTCGCCAGTTACCGTTCTTCCCGATATGAGAAGCGCCTTCGAACCACTGCTATGTTCGGTATCCGTCGCGGCAACCGCCGCGCCATAGCTTCCCGCCCATGATGCGTCCTGGTCATTCTCGAAACCGCCGTTCACCAGAATTTCCGTGCCGCCAGTGGAACTGGATGGAACAGGCTGCACGCTTGCCTTCGGCTTCACAACCGTGTGATAGGCCGATGATTGGCTGGCATTCTGATAGAACTCATCAGACGCAGCGACCTTCGTAGCCGTTATGCCGTTCGATGACAGCCCGGTGTCGATCGTCGTTGGCACTTTGCCTTCTACGCCGAACACCGGCCAGCCGTCCGTCCATGTAACGGGTACGAGGTACGGAATCCGCCCGACTGCTCCGCGATCGCCGAACAGCAGCGCGTACCAATCTCCTTTCACCGTATCGATGATGCCGCCCTGCGCGATGCCTTGATCCTGCAGCGCAACCCTGCCCTCGTATGGTCCTGTAATCGAGTCCGAACGGAAAACCAGCTCCGTGCGCATACCGCCCGACGGCCACGTAATCAGGAAGACGTAGTACTTGCCGTTGATTTTCTGAATATGGGTGCCTTCTGCCGCCAATCCAACATTGTTTCCTGCAGCAAGGCTTGCATTCGGGATAATGACCTGATCGAGACCGCCCGGCTTAACGGCCGTCGCATCCGCATTCAGCTCAGTAATTCGAATATCGCCGCTGCCGTCAACAAGATAGACTCGCCCGTCATCATCGAACAACAGCGACATATCATGATGAAAGCCAAGCTCGGACTTCGTCCAAGGCCCATGCTCGATATCCGTCGTTTGGAAAATGTACGTCCGGCCCGTTGTAGACGAGCTGAACGTCACATAATACTTGCCGTTGTTGTACCGCAGACTGCTCGCCCACGAGCCTTTGCCGTATTCGTTCTGCCCGCCGCTCAGCGTCTGCTTCTCATCGTCTCCGAGCACGTCGTAGACATAATTGACGATCTCCCAATGAATCAGATCGTACGACTTCATAATCGGCACGCCGGGATTCATATGCATCGTCGTGCTCGTCATGTAATAGGCATTGCCTACTCGGATCACATCGGGGTCTGGAACGTCCGCCCAAATGACCGGGTTATTCGAAGCGCTTACATTTTGCTCCGCATATGTCGGTGATACAGGGATCAAGCTCACTAGCAGCACAAGCGTCAACAGAAGAGATAACCACTTTCTTTTCATTCTCGTCAATGTCTCCTTCCGAACGATTAAGGGATTAAAGCCTTGTGTATAACACTTATCCGTATATATCCTTATCCTTGTGTACGGCGCATGCCAAATGCTGCGGCGCCTTAATCGGACACCGACCACCTCCTTTCATATGGAATTCGACAAGCGCGATCCGGGATGCGATACTGCTATACCGCTATACTGCGATACTGACAAGTAGAATAATATGCAGGTCTTATGCGAGAGTCTGTTGTGTAGGAAGTACTATCGTGAGGATACTGAGGGCTGGAGAAACCATCTGACATGCGGGTCGGACTAAGTGTAGCGCTTATAACATGCTCCGGGCAACCTGTGTAACCCTAGTTGTACAGCCTGCCGAATTGTGGTTGTTGTACATGGTCATCTGTCTTGCTCACAACGTCAAAGAAGGGCACCCCGCTGGGTGCCCTTCTTCGATTAGGGGAATCGTACCCCTTATTCGGTTTATACTTTCTTTACGAACTCGGACTTTAATTTCATCGCGCCGAAACCGTCGATTTTGCAATCGATATTATGATCGCCATCAACTAGGCGGATATTTTTGACCTTCGTGCCTATTTTCAGAACGGATGAAGACCCTTTTACTTTAAGATCTTTGATGATGGACACCGTGTCGCCGTCGTTTAATACATTCCCGTTAGAATCCTTCACTTGTTCATTGTCTTCACTCTTGTTCGCTTCCGATTCTTTGGGCCACTCATGACTGCATTCCGGACAAATAAACAAAACTCCGTCCTCGTATGTATACGCGGAGTTGCATGCAGGACAATTCGGAATTTCGGGCATTATTCGCTCTCTCCTATTCTTAGACGGTACTCTTGTAATTCCAACTGCAAACGATGAAACGGACTTGTCAGTGCCTTTATGTTCTTCTCTACTCTCGTCCGCCTTTTCGGATCATTCTTACAGTGATTCAATTGATCAATGTTTTTGTCTATTTTATCCCTCAGCTCAGATATGAATCCCGCTGCCTTGTGCTTCGTTGCGAGCTCCTGCAGATCCGCAGCCAATGCTTCGCCAAGCTTACGTATGGATTGCAGGTGCAGCGGCTTCTCCACTGTAAAATATTCCGGCGTATCGTCTTCGCGATGGGATTGACCCGGAACCTGTCTCCAGAAAGCATTCCATTCCTCTAGTTGGCCAGTTGCATACAGCAGATATTTGAGATTTCCGCACAACCATGCCGTGCAGCTCGTATTGCGTAATGTACATCCCGTGCCATTGACCAGGTGGAGGCAGCCGATACAGCAAGAGCCCCCATACTTGATACAGACCTTGCATATGTTGTCGGAGCCCAGCTCGTTCAGTGCATTCAGGCCAATCTCAATGACCGCTTGTCTGCTCATGCGAATGCGCATGGGCCGGGCTTTCGAACCGGGCTTCGATCGTTCGCCGGGAATAAGGCTCGGCATCCGTCCACCGCCTTCACTAAAAAATCAAATATTCAAAAGTATGAATGTAACAAGCATTATAATGCAGAACCATCCAAATAACAATTGATTGATACATCTATTATCCACGAAGAATGATCCGAAAATGTGCTATTATAGCTTTATATTCTAAAGTTCTGGTGTTAAGGAGCATGTGCTATGAATCAGCATCACACCATTCAGCAATTTAAAGCCGACTTCTTTAAAGCATTAGCTCATCCCATGCGAATTCGAATACTTGAAGCGCTAAGCGAAGGCGATCGAAACGTCAATGAATTGCAAAGCATTCTGGGCTCGGAAGGCTCTGCCGTTTCGCAGCAGCTGTCCGTCCTGCGGAATAAAAATGTAGTGAGCGGCATAAAAGATGGAACATCGGTCATTTATTCCTTGCGGGATCCGCTGATCAAGGATTTACTGGCCGTCGCCAAGCAGATTTTTGACAATCATCTCGTCGACGCTATTTCATTGCTTGAGGTCATTCGCAATGAGCAATAAACCATACAATAATCCATAAAAACAAGGGCATCCGTGAGCAATCTCAAGGAACACCTTGTTTTTTTGCTTTTAATCATGCATTTCCGGGGAAACGCTCCGAATTCTACCGTTTGACTATGTCAGCGGTCAGAGGTACATTTTCCATATATTCAAATAATCAAATATTATGAGAATAGAAGGTTGTGCTGATGAAATGGACGGGGAGATACAAAGGCTATCACGCAGCTGCCTTTCGTAAGGATATCATCTCAGGGCTCATCGTTGGCATTATCGCCATACCATTAGGGATGGCGTTTGCCATTGCATCCGGGGTCAAGCCCGAATACGGTATCTATACAACAATTATCGCCGGCATATTAATCTCTTTGCTCGGAGGCTCAAGATTTCAGATTGGCGGTCCGACAGGCGCTTTTATCCCCGTCCTTTACGCAATCGTCCTGCAATACGGGTATGACAACTTGCTGCTAGCCGGAATATTAGCAGGGATTATGCTTGTATTGATGGGCTTATTCAGGCTGGGGGCACTGATCAAATTTATCCCTCGCCCTGTAACGATCGGTTTCACAGCCGGGATTGCCGTCATCATTTTCAGTGGACAAATACAGCATTTATTAGGTCTGAACGGTATGAAGAAACACGAATATTTCATTCCGAACATGAAAGAAATTGCAGTGCATCTGGCAACTATTAATAGCTACAGCGTCTTCACCGCAGCGATCTGTTTTGCGGCAGCCCTTCTAACGCCGAAGCTGATACCAAGAATTCCTGGTTCCTTAACAGGGCTCGTCGTTTCAAGTGTCGTCGCAGCCTTATTCTTCAAAGGGCACGTTGCAACGATCGGTTCATCATTCGGGGCGATCCCGAGCGAGCTGCCCCAGTTTCATTTGCCGCAAATGACATGGGATCGTCTCAAGATGCTTCTTCAACCTGCATTTATTATCGCTATGCTGGGCAGTATCGAATCCTTGTTGTCGGCAGTGGTGGCCGATGGCATGACCGGCACTCGACATAACAGCAATCGGGAGCTGATCGGGCAAGGCATCGCTAACATCGTGACGCCTCTATTCGGAGGAATCCCGGCGACTGGCGCCATTGCACGGACAGCAACCAATATTAAGAATGGTGCTTCATCACCGATATCCGGCATCGTACATGGCATAGTCGTTCTCCTTGTACTTATTCTGTTTGCCCCATATGCAACGAATATCCCGCTGGCCAGTATGGCTCCTATTCTGATGCTGGTGGCGTGGAATATGAGCGAACGCAAGGAGTTTGCACACATTCTCAAGACGAGAACAAGCGACTCGATCGTGCTGCTGATTACGTTCACGTTAACTGTACTCACGAGCTTACCGACCGCTGTGGAGGTTGGCTTAGCCTTATCGGTGATTCTTTTCGTTAAGCGAATGAGCGAACTGTTGAAGATAACGAAGGTTTTACCCGACTCTTCTGATCAACGAGCGAGGGTGAGGGCATATATGGTTAGCGCAGACCACGATTGTCCTCAAATCAGCATTTTCAACTTGGAAGGCCCCTTGTTCTTCGGCACCGCCAATATTTTCGAGAAATCAATGAGTGACGTGCTTCATCCCGGCCTTTATTTTGTCATTTTGCGTATGGCGAAGGTTCCTTATGTGGATATGACGGGCGAGTCCAAGCTGGCGCGATTGGTCAACGATTTCAAGAAGTCAGGCGGAACCGTTCTGATCGCAGGAATACAACCGCAGCCGCTGGAGGTTCTCAAGAAGACCGAGCTGCATACTGTTATTGGAGAGGAGCATTTCTTTGACCATACGGGTGATGCGATCGATTATGCCATCGCCCGTCTTGACATCGGTACGTGCAAGGGCTGCAAGCATTTCGCGTTCCGTGAGTGTACAGCACTGTCTGATGCGTCGCTCCTTACCTGAGTGAGGTTGTACGAAAATCGTACAGAAAAATGACGCTCACCGATTTTGTCAGGTGAGCGTCATTTTATAATGCCTATTCGGTTCCTTGCATTGTGTACGAATGTGTCCGAGAGAGTCTAGTCCTCGTAATCCGCGTAGCCGTTCTCGAGCAGGTACTGCATCTCCGCGTCGAGAATCGTCTCGAGCGTCAGCTCGTCCAGCTTAACATCCTTCTGTGCCAAAATGTAATCGACCAGCTCATCGCTGTCGATATCGTATTCGCCTTGTGCGTTCGGTTTCGCTTTATCGATGAACGTCTGCTCGTGCTTCAGCACGAGCTTGATCGTACCTGCAGCTACCTTTGTTTTCTCCGCCAGATGCGCAATTAGCTCATCTTCATTGTAATCCGCTTGTTCGTTAGACATGTTCGTTCATTACCCTCCTGATTTTCAATTCCTAATTCAATCATAACTACAACTGGAACAGCGACAACACAATGCCGACTAAGAAGCCGCACAATGCACCGTTGACGCGAATCCATTGCAGGTCGCCGCCGACCTTCTCTTCCAGCATGCGGACAAGTGCAGCATCGTCCATCTGGTCGAGATTCTCCTTCACCAGCTGACCAATGCGGTAGTGGTTCGTCTCGACAAGATGAATCGCGTACGCGAGCAGCTTGTTCTCCCAGCTCGCAATCCGCTCTGGATTGCGATTAAGGCTGCGCACAAGGCTTGCATACAGCTTGAACAGCACGCGGCCGCCGGTCTGACGCTGCTCTTCGAGCTTCTCGAGCGCAAGCGATCGCAGTTCTTCGAGACGAGCCAACATGAACAGCTTGCCCTCTCCGCCTTCGATCATGCCAAGCACGCGACCCTTCACACGGTCGAGACTCTCTTCATCCTCTGCCCATTGGAACAGACGGACGCGAATCTCCCGCATGATCGTGTCGCGATACGCATTGTCGCGATCCTGCAGACCGGCGATGCCGTTGACTAGCATGCCTTGCAGCATGCCGCCGATTTTGTCCTCGTCCATGAAGCCGGCGAACGCTTGGACCGCGAAGCCCATGAACCCGCCCATCTTCACTTCGGCAAGTTTGTCGGCAGCTATCTTGCCAAGCATCAGCTTCGTCGTTGGACGCTTCGCCCAATTATGCGCTTCCTTCAGCACATAGTCGAGCGCCATCTCATCGTAGCCCGCTTCCATCGCCTTCGTCAGCAGCTTGTCAGCAGTCACCTTCAGATCGACGTTGCGAACGACTGACGCGACAGCAGACTGCGCGAGCTCCGCCGCCTTCTCCATCGGCAGCTGCTGCACGATCGGAATCATCTCTTCGACGATCATCGTCCGTACTTTGCGCCGAGCGAACAACCGCGTCAGCATCCGACCGGCCATCTGCAGCGGCTTCAGCTTGCGCAGACGGTTCTCGATGCTCTCTTTGTTGAGCAGCTCGTTCTCGAGCGCAGAGATAAGCGAGCGGATGATTTTGTCCCGATTGCGCAGCAGCAGCGACGTATGCGGAATCGGAATGCCCATCGGATGGCGGAACAACGCCGTCACCGCAAACCAATCCGCAAGCCCGCCGACGAGACCCGCTTCGAACCCGCCTTGCAATATCTTCACAAGGGTCGTTTCCTTCAACAGCAGCGTGATGATAAATCCGCATGCCATAACGACAAGCGACATAATAGCCAAATATCGCGATTTCATGGTGAACCTCCTTACATCAGAATCTTTGAGTGAGACATCAGGATCTTTGAGCGCATGGCTCAAAGTTACTCCGCTTTCTCAAAGTCACTCTGCTCTCCGATGTACCAAATGATACCTGTGTCGCGATCTGCTGTAAACATCTGTCGATTAGAACGGAAGAAGTTTCGGAACCATTTTTCCCAGAAATGGAATCCGTCATGCACGCTGCCGCTTACGCCAGCCTAAACCTTACCGACCTCTAACTGCCGCCAGGACGCGCTCGATTGCCTCTTCGGTCCCGATCACTTGCTTCTCGCCAGCTCGGCGCTCGACATATTCAACCTGGCCCGATGCGATATCGCGGCCGACAACAATGCGGAGCGGAATGCCGATAAGGTCCGAATCCTTGAACTTCACGCCCGGGCGTTCATCGCGATCGTCCAGCAGCACTTCAACCCCGTTCGCCTGCAACCGTTCATACAGCTCTAGCGCCGCCTGCATCTGTGCCTCGTCCTTCACTGCGATTGGAATTAGGTGCACCTGATAAGGCGCAATTCCCATCGGCCAGATGATGCCGTTCGCATCGTAATGCTGCTCCACAACAGCCGACAGCACACGCGATACGCCGATGCCGTAGCAGCCCATAATCATCGTCTGCGATTTGCCCGCGCTATCTAAGAACTGCGCACCAAGCTTCTCGCTGTACTTCGTTCCAAGCTTGAACACATGTCCGACCTCGATGCCGCGATAGAATTGCAGCGTTCCGTCCGCGCAATTCGGACAGCCGTCGCCTTCTGCCGCATTACGGAAGTCGCCTGTATGCGTCAGCTCGAAGTCGCGGCCTGGCTGCACATTGCGATAGTGATAATCGCCTTCGTTAGCTCCCGCAATGCCGTTCGTCAGAGCGGCTGCCGCATGGTCGACAAGCACTTTCAGCGTCAATCCGACTGGTCCGATAAAACCCGTCGGTACGCCGGTCAGTCGAAGCACCGTCTCGGCATCCGCAATCGCAATGTCTTCAGCGCCGAGGTAGTGTTTCACCTTCAGCTCGTTGATTTCGTGATCGCCGCGGACGACCACAGCAACAACCTGCTCATCAGCAACGAATACGACCGTCTTCAAAATATCCGAAGCCGCAGCGCCAACCGACTGCACCAGTTGATCGATCGTACGGATGCTTGGCGTATGGAACTTCTCTATTGCTGGGGTGGAAGCCTTCGCTTGGTCATGAGCGTGGCTGTCTTCGCCAGCTGACGCTCTGGATGTCGCCTTCTCCAGATTCGCTGCATAACCGCAGCACGTACATGCCGCAATCGTGTCCTCGCCAATGTCGGCCAGTGCCATGAATTCATGCGTGCCGCCTTCGCCGCCGATCGCGCCAGCATCCGCTTCGACCGCACGGAAGTTCAGTCCGCACCGTTCGAAGATGCGGTGGTACGCCTTATACATCTGCTGATAGGAAGCGTCCAATCCTTCCCAATCGGTGTCGAAGGAGTAAGCATCCTTCATGAGAAATTCGCGTCCGCGCAGCAGCCCGAAACGAGGGCGGCGTTCATCGCGGAATTTCGTCTGAATCTGGTACAGCGTCACAGGCAGACGGCGGTAGCTGCTGATCTCATTGCGCACGAGTGTCGTAATGACTTCTTCATGCGTCGGTCCTAGCGCGAACTCGCGTTCATGACGGTCCTGCAGCCGCATCAGCTCTGGGCCGTATACGCCATAGCGGCCTGATTCCTTCCACAGCTCGGCTGGCTGAAGCGCAGGCATGAGCAGCTCTTGCGCACCTGCTCGATCCATCTCCTCGCGAACGATCTCCTCTACTTTACGCAGCACGCGTCTCCCAAGCGGCATGTAGGTGTAGATTCCCGCTGCTACTTGACGGATATAGCCTGCACGCAGCATGAGCTGGTGGCTGATTGCTTCTGCATCGCCTGGCGATTCGCGCAGAGTGGATAGCAGTAATTGATTTTGACGCATAATGGATCCTCCTTAAAGTACGATCGGAAACAACAAAAAGACGCATCCGTCAGGGACGAATGCGTCGTGGTACCACCCTTCATTTGACCGTAAGTGAAGCAATGCTGCCGCTTCTCTACAATCCTTTCTTACCATAACGGCATAATGCCGGCAGCTTGATCGGCGGGATCGCCGATGCTGCAGCTCGCAAGGTAGGAGAATCGTTCGATCGCTTGCGGGAAGCCTTGCAGCCGGCGAGCTTCCTCTCTGGACTTGCGATCATTGAACGACTGGCCTTGGTCAGCGCTGTTGTTTCGATATTCTAATCAGGCAATGAGGCCTTTCGAGAGGCTCGAATACCTCTTCAATCTTATGTGGTAACATTAGCGCAATTGCGCCCTGCGAGTCAACTGCTATTTGACCGTGAATGCAACGGTCGCCGACAGCTTATGAGGCTCAGGTTTCTCGCCAACAAGCAGGTTGAAATCAGCGAACCCGTTGACCTCATAACGGCCTGGCAGGAAGCCCTTCTCCATGAACTCTTTCATGAACGCAATATACGCCTCCGGATCTTGATCCGCGGAGTACCCGCCGGAACGGTAATAGTCCTCCCGAAGCGGCTCGCCTTTCTTCAAGGCGGTCGTGATCAGCGGTTCCTCCATCATATAACCGATATCGTAGCCTCTGGTTGTTTCTTTCATTGGAAAATAAAACGGCGACATCGCATGCGTAATCGTCACTTCATCCTGATCCCCTACATATTCGAGCTCTGCGTACAGCTTCACGCTGTCTGCAGCGTGATCCTCTGCCGTCTCGGCGACAAGCCTATAGACGAAGTCGCCTTCCTTCACTTCTTGGACTTGCGGTACCGCGTCCGTATTCAGGTTAGCCGGTGTTTGCGAGCCGTCAGCGTTCGTGCTCTTCTTCTTATCCCCGCATGACCCTAGCATTAAAGCAAATACGAGCATTAGCAGCAGACTTATACCTGTCCATCGTTTGGTTTGTTTCATTCTTGATCACCTCGTACCTCATAGACGCATGTCGGATTCATTTAGTTACGCTATGGATGTGAAATAGGCAGACGTGCCGTCTCATTGTCCAATCTCCCTCGAATATAGTGTCGTGTACCTAGTGCGAAGGAGCGTGCGGAACTCGACACGATGAAAACGATAGCAGCGAAACAAACATCAGAAGTGTATCGCGTCATTAAGAAAATACGCGTTGGCCGCAATCCGACGGATGCTGTCTTCAACGTCCGAACGAGGCGCATCTATGTTGTAAACAATGGCACGCCCAGCATCCCCAGCACGGTGTCGGTCATTAACAGTGCAACGGATCGCGTGATCCGGACGATCAAGATTCCCGATGGCTCCGCGCAGGCAGCAGTCAACGCGCGCACGAATATGATCTATGTGTCCTCTTTTACGAAACAAGTCGCTGTCATTAATGGAGCATTAAATCGAGTGGTCGCACTCGTGAAAGTCGGCCCCAATCCGATTGGGCTGGCTGTCAATCGGCGGACGAACCGCATTTACGTACTGAATCATGACAACAATACGTTATCGGTCATCAGCGGCGCAGGCGCTCGCGTCATTGCGACCGTTCGGGTCGGCGCACAAAATCCGAACTTCGGCGGCGGCTTCACGATCGCGGTCAATGAACGGACGAACCGGATCTATGTGCTTAGTACGGGCGGCAGGACGGTTACGATCATCAATGGCGCCACGAATCGGGTGATCAAAAACTTGACCGTTGGCGATTTCCCGACTGTAGTTAAGCAGAATAGTCGAACGAACAGGATCTATGTTGCAACAAGCAGAGGCTTGGTTGTCATCAACGGGAAGACGAATCGCATCGTTACGACGATCACGGGCATAGGCGAGGTAGGTGTGTTCGGCATCAATCCACGCACAAGCAGAATTTATGCACCTGATGATTCTTCTCGCGTTGTGAATGTTATCAATACGAAGACGAATCGGGTCGTTGCCAGAATTACAGATGGTATATTCCCGATTCAGATCTATATTGATCGCAAGACGAACCGGATCTTCTCCGCCACGCTTGGATCGGACGCCGTGCCGACGACGGTAACCGCGATTAATGGACGGACGAACCGCGTCATTAACACGGTGTCGCCGGGCCAAGGCGTCATTGCAGGCGTTGTGAACATGCGGAGCAACAAGCTGTATACCGTTAATCAACAGGACAATAACGTTGCGGTCATTGCGCCTCGTCCGAAGCGGCGTTTGCGTCTTGTGAAACGATAATGGTGATGACCCAGCGGCGATTCATGCGCCGCTGGGTTTATTTTTTGATAGAAAACCACTGAAATCTTATATATTCGCGTTTACAACAACGTCATATAATGAAGGTATGTATGAAATACTAAACATTCACACAAGGAGAGATACATATTGCGTCCCAAATGGGTATATGAACCGCCTGCGAATGGCTACCCGGAATGGAATAATAACCCGGAAATTTTCGAATTGAATCGTATGAAAGCGCATGCTTTCTTGATGCCTTTCCCTTCGTTAGAACAAGCGCTTGAGGGCAAACATACAAGCTCGCCTTATTACAAGTCGCTGAACGGCGTGTGGAAATTCGCATTCGCCGAGACGCCTTCGCAGCGGATTGCGAACTTCTATGAGACGGACTTCGATTACAGCGGCTGGGTGGACATGCCCGTGCCGTCGCATTGGCAGTTCCAAGGCTTCGACTACCCGCAATATACGAACGTACGTTATCCGTGGGCAGAGCGCGAGCCGGACCTCAAGCCTCCTTTTGCCCCGACTGTCTATAACCCGGTTGGCTCTTACATCCGGACATTCACGGTTCCGACGGCATGGGCGGGACAACCGGTGTACATCAGCTTCCAAGGCGTTGAAGCCGCTTTCTACGTCTGGCTGAACGGCGAACTCGTCGGCTATAGCGAGGATACCTTCACGCCGGCGGAGTTCGATCTGACGCCATACTTGATCGAAGGCGAGAACAAGCTGGCCGTTGAAGTGTATCGCTGGTGCGACGCCAGCTGGCTGGAGGATCAGGACTTCTGGCGGCTGAGCGGCATCTTCCGCGATGTGTATTTGTACTCGACGCCGCAGCTGCACGTAGCGGACTTCTTCGTGCGCACGCAGCTGGATGCGGATTATGCGGACGCTAATCTGGAGCTGGACGTTCGCGTCGAGCGCTACTGGGAGCATGCGGGCGGCGACTTCAAGCTGGAGGCGCAGCTGTATGATGCGGCTGGTTCGACTGTACTGACAGAGGCGATCTCGAGCGAGGGAGTTATCGGTGATGCAGGCGAGATTGAACTGAAGCTTGCTGCCGCGGTCAGCAATCCGTTGAAATGGAGCGCAGAGACGCCGAATCTGTATACGCTGGTCATTTCGATAAGGGATGCTGCTGGCGAACTGGTTGAAACCGTTAGCTGCCGCGTCGGCTTCCGCACGTTCGAGCTCAAGGATGGCATCATGCACATCAACGGTAAACGGATCGTATTCAAAGGTACGAACCGCCACGAGTTCAGCTGCGAGACAGGCCGTGCGCTTGGCGTCGAGGATATGATTCGCGACATCAAGTTGATGAAGAGCTACAACATAAACGCGGTCCGCACCTCGCACTATCCGAACCAGCCGATCTGGTACGAGCTGTGCGATGAATACGGTTTGTATGTCATCGACGAGACGAATCTGGAGACGCATGGTTCCTGGTCGTATGGTCAGAAGGAATTGCTGCCGCACAACGTGCCGGCGAGCCATCCGGAATGGCGAGCGAACGTTATCGATCGCTGCAACTCGATGTTCCAGCGGGATAAGAATCACCCTTCCGTCATTATCTGGTCGCTCGGCAATGAAGCGTTCGGCGGAGACAATTTTGTCGCGATGCACGATTATTTGCACGAGGTCGATCCTACGCGTCTGGTGCACTACGAGGGCATCTTCCACTGGCGCGCATCGGAAGCGGCATCCGATATCGAATCGACGATGTATGTTAGAGCGGTTGATGTTGAGAGATACGCACGAAACAATCCGAAGAAGCCATACATTCTGTGTGAATACTCCCATGCAATGGGCAACTCGTGCGGCGGACTGCATAAGTACACGGAGTTGTTCGACAAGTATCCGATCATCCAGGGCGGCTTCATCTGGGACTGGGTCGATCAAGCGATCCGTACCAAGACGGCAGACGGCGTCGAATACCTCGCGTATGGCGGCGACTTCGGCGAATCGCCGCATGACGGCAACTTTAGCGGCAACGGCCTCCTGTTCGGTGACCGGACGGTTACGCCGAAGCTGGATGAAGTGAAGCGCTGCTACCAGAACGTTGATTTCACAGCGGTTGATCCGGCTTCTGGCCGCATTCGGCTGAAGAACAAGAACCTGTTCACCGATCTTGGCGTATATGATCTGGCTTGGAAGGTTGAGCTGGAGGGCACAGTCGTGCAGAAAGGACAGTTCGTTGTCTCGGCTGCGCCTGGTGAAGAGGTTGAAGCCGTGGTTCCATTGGCAGCGATTGATGCTGCAGAGCGTGCTGGACGTGAAGCGGTATTGACGGTGTCGCTCGTGCTTCGTTCGGCGACGACTTGGGCGGAAGCTGGGCATGAAGTTGCTTGGGAGCAGTTTGTTGTGGCGCCGCGTTCGACGGTTGTGCGTCCTGGTGCTGGCATCGAGGCTGCGGGCAGTGCAGGAAATGCAAATGCAGCGCTTCGCGTAGTGGAAGATGGCGGTTTGCTGACGGTAGCTGGCGAGCTGCTGACCGTTGCGTTCAATCGCTCGACGGGGCAGCTCGTATCGTATCGCTCGGCTGCCGGTCAAGAGCGCCTGTTCGCGCCAGTTCGTCCGAACTTCTGGCGTGCGCCGACGGACAACGACCGCGGCAACAAAATGCCGGAGCGCTGTGCGGTATGGAAAGAGGCGTCTAACTCGCAGCAGCTCGTCGAGTTCGCTTGGCGGATGGATGGCGGTCACTGCGTCGTGACGGCCGTGCTTACGGTTGCAACCGTGCCGGCATCGACAGTAACCGTTCAATATGATATTCGTCCTGACGGTTCTATCGTGGTGCAGCAGGATCTGCTGCCAGGCAGCGATAAGCTGCCTGACTTGCCGGAGTTCGGCATGTTGTTCGTGCTGGACGGCGGTCTGGATGCGATCGAATGGTATGGCCGCGGGCCGCACGAGAACCATTGGGACCGCAAGAAGAGCGCGCGTCTCGGTCTCTTCGCCGGCACGGTCGGTTCGCAGTACGTCCCTTACTTGAAGCCGCAAGAGTGCGGCAACAAGACGGACGTACGCTTCGCTTCCGTAACGGGTGCGAACGGTGCCGGTCTGCTCTTCGACAGCGCAGGTCTCATGGAGTGGAGCGCGCTCCCATGGACGCCGGAAGAGCTCGAAGCGGCTGACCACGGCTACAAGCTGCCAGTGTCGCAGCACACGATCATCCGCGTCAACGACAAGCAAATGGGCGTTGGCGGCGACGACAGCTGGGGCGCTCCGACGCACGCGGAGTACACGCTGCCGGCGAACCGCACGTACAGCCTGCGGTTTACGGTGAAACCGGTGTAAGTGAGAACACCCCCTGCCAAGGTGAATTGGCAGGGGGTGTTTTTGCGTCCAGCCGTAGGCTGGGTGCGGTGCTTGCCGTAGGCTGGATGCGCGGCGTGCCGCTCGCAGTGCAGTGCGTAGGTGCAGAAGTGCACCTTCGGGTGCTCACGGCGGCGTTCGCGCTATGCATAGGTGCACTTCTGCACCTTCGGGCGCCCGGAGCGGCATGTTTGCGCGAATATGGTGCACTTCTGCACCATATTGCGCCCGGAGCGGCATGCGCACACGAATATGGTGCACTTCTGCACCTTATTGCGTCTGTCCCACCATTTCCACTCACATATGGTGCACTTCTGCACCTTATTGTGCCCGGCGCGACATGCGCACACGAATATGGTGCACTTTTGCACCTTATTGCGTCTGTCCCGTCATTTCCACTCACATATGGTGCACTTCTGCACCTTCGGGCGCCCGCGGCGGCGTTCGCGCTATGCGTAGGTGCACTTCTG
>NZ_BTCK01000024.1:0-94682 GCF_033239625.1 Paenibacillus sp. CCS19 | reverse complement strand
TTCGCGCTATGCGTAGGTGCACTTCTGCACCTTCGGGCGCTCACGGCGACGTTCGAGCTATGCATAGGTGCACTTCTGCACCTTCGGGCGCTCACAGCAGCCTTCGCGCTATGCGTAGGTGCAGTTCTGCACCTTCGGGCGCCCGGCGCGGCATGTTTGCGCGAATATGGTGCACTTTTGCACCTTATTGCGTCTGTCCCGCCATTTCCACTCACATATGGTGCACTTCTGCACCATATTGCGCCCGGCGCGACATGCCCACACGAATATGGTGCACTTCTGCACCATATTGCGCCCGGCGCGACATGCGCACACGAATATGGTGCACTTCTGCACCATATTGCGCCCGGCGCGACATGCGCACACAAATATGGTGCACTTCTGCACCATATTGCGCCCGGCGCGACATGCGCACACGAATATGGTGCACTTCTGCACCATATTGCGCCTATCCCGCCCCTTCCCACTCCCATAAGGTGCACTTTTGCACTTTATGGCGCTCGACGCAACGCTAGTGCTCGAATATGGTGCACTTCTGCACCTTATTGCGTTCAGCGCATTGCACCGTCACTTTGTCAGTCAGCTCAAGCCCTCATCAATCTTGCGTATTTTGCGCTGGAAACGCACAAAACCATATAAGAGAACAATAACAACCAGAGCTTGCAGCACAACAACGGAGCTAATGAAACCTCTAACGGTCACCGATTTATCGTACCAGCTCCACACGTTCATAATGTTCACAGTCATAATCGGGAAGTTGACGGCTGCCAGCAAGACCAGCATCATTTGAATCCTTCTCAACATCTGTGTCAGCGAGCTGCGATCGGTATAGATTTGTGGGGATGTTTCACCTTCAACATACGGCTTGCGATAATAATGCCAGCCCTTATTGGAGCCTACATGCTTCCATCCCATATCCTCGAACAATGCATAGTAAGCGTCCAGTTGGTCCTGGTCCTTGATCTGCTGGTAGTCCAACCGATACACATACCGGACAGCGGCGTCTTTCTTGAAGCAATAACGGAACGTTCCCGGCTCCTCCAAATGCTGCCCTTGCGCGGACAAGTCGTTCAGCCACTCCTCATCCTTCTCGTAGTTCCACACGAAAGACAACCTGGTTCTCGTGACAAATTGATCTGCAGAAGATAGCGTCATTGGTTATGCTCCTCCTTCATTCGTCTGATCGACTGCCAGCCTAGCATGGTGCAGCAGCTCCTCCAACCGAACCATCTCACCCTTTAATACATCGCGGCCTTTATCTGTTATGGCATACAGCTTCCGCCTCGAATCGGTACTATCCGCCTCTTGGGAAAAATCAATAAGTCCTTTCTTCTGCAGCGTACTAAGCGCCGTATACAACGTCCCCGCTCCGATCCTTACGCGGCCGCCGCTCATCTGCTCAACATCCTGCATCATGGCATAACCGTGTGCGTCCGCTCGATACAAAGTAACCAGTATATAAAAATACGCCTCCGTCAGCGGAAGCAAATCCTGCACGGAATCCTTCATGCCCTCACCTCTTATTCATAGCGTTCAATGCAATGGTCTACCGTATAGTAGATCGTTCACCTATATATTGACGTACGTTATATCTACTATCGATATATCGTACATCGATATAGTATCATTAGCAAACTTGTATGTCAACGAGTTCCATGTATGAGGTTGGCAAACAGGCTTTCTCCACTCTTCCTGGACAATCTGATTGAAAGGCAACGATAAACGCAACAAGGCCATCCTTCGATAAAGGATGGCCTTGTGTATGGTTAGTTGATCGTAACAAGAGCTTACTTTTTCAAATGATAAGGCACCGTCGTAAGGACGACGCTGGAGTGGTACAGCAGCCGAGTGCGCAGATAGAAGCTGGTCTGGTTGTGCAGGATGTTGTGCCAGCCTTTCTTCGGTATGAACTGCGGAATGATGACCGTTACCTGATGATTCGATTCCTTCGCCTTCCGCTCAACCGTATCAACGAACTTCAGCAGCGGTTGAACGATGCTCCGATATGGAGAATGCAGCGTAACGAGTCGAACATCCGGCATGAAGTCCTCCCATTTGCGCTCGAAGATCGCTTCCTCATCCCGCTCGAACGGGATATAGACGGCAATGATCTGTGCCGGCCCCAGCGATTTGGCATATTTGAGCGATTGCTCCACGACATGCGTAATGCCCGATACCGGAAGAATGATGACATTGCCTTCAATCGGCAAGACCGGTTCGCTCGTCGCGCGGCTCAGCTGTTCGCCAATCGCTTCATAGTGCTTGTTGATGCGATGCAGAACGAAGATAAGCACCGGCAGGAAGATGAGAATCGGCCATACATGCGAGAACTTCGTCAGGAAGAAAATAATCGACACCGTAAAGCTGATCAGCGCGCCGACGCCGTTAATCGTCAGCTTCGTCACCCAGCCTTTCGGCTTCTCGCGAATCCACTTCACCATCATCCCTGTCTGCGACAACGTGAACGGAATGAATACGCCAACCGCATAGAGCGGAATCAATTGATCCGTCTGCCCTTTGAACAGGATGATCAGCAGGATCGACAGTACGGCCAAGCTAATAATGCCGTTGGAGTAACCAAGACGGTCGCCCCGAGCCGTGAACATGCGCGGAATGAACTTATCTTTGGCAAGGTTGACCGCCAACAGCGGGAACGCCGAGTAGCCCGTATTCGCCGCAAGCACCAGAATGAGTGCCGTTGTGCCTTGGATGAAGAAGTACATGAAATGACGTCCGAACGTATCCTCCGCAATCTGCGACACGACGGTGACTTCAGCCTTCGGCGAAATGCCGTAGTAGTAAGCCAGGAAGACGATACCCGCAAACAACACAGCCAGCAGCACACCCATTGCGGACAACGTCTTCGCCGCATTGTTCGGCTCCGGCGACTTGAAGTTCGGGATCGCGTTCGAGATCGCCTCGACGCCCGTCAACGCCGAGCTGCCGGATGCGAATGCCTTGAGCAGCAGGAACAAGCTGATTCCCGCGACATGCGTGCCCATCGGCGCATGAAGCTCAGGCGCCACGCCGCCCGTTGCGATATTGTACAAGCCCGCCCCGATCAGAATGAACAGCGCCAGCACGAACAGATAAACCGGATACGCCAGAATGGACGCGGATTCCGTTACGCCGCGCAGATTGAGCAGCGTGATGAGCAGAACGAATATGATAGCTATTAGAACGGTGTGTTCGTGCAAACTCGGGAACGCCGATGTAATCGCATCTGTACCTGCCGACACACTAACCGCAACAGTCAGAATATAATCGACCAGCAGCGATACGCCCGCCACCAGCCCTGGGTATTTGCCGAGATTTTGCTTCGAGACGACATAAGCGCCGCCGCCATGCGGATAAGCGAATATAATTTGCCGATACGATAAAATAAGTGCGGTCAACAGCACCAGAACGCCGATGCCGATCGGAATCGAATACCAGAAAGCGGTCATACTAACCGCAACGAGTGCGATTAATATTTGTTCAGGGCCATAAGCCACCGACGACAACGCGTCCGATGACAGGATAGCCAAAGCTTTCGTTTTGTTCAACCGCTGTTCGCCGAGCTCGGTCGACTTGAGCGGGCGTCCGATTATGACGCGTTTTAGACTTGCAATCACGAGCAATCCCCCCACGACTTTCTTGCATTTCTCTATTTTTGCGCAGCAAAAAACCGCAAGGCTTCTCCTTGCGGTTATCAATAACCGAAGTCGTGTCCCCCCTCAACAACGCTTACGAGGTTAGCTGTCGGATTCGGGCGGTTGAAGTCGCCCTACGGTGCGTGAACACCGATTCACCCCGGGCGCCATTATGCTGCATGAGCGCCGTTGGTTCCCCCGTTTTCCTTTCAGAAATTCAGCGAATATGTGATGCGCTAATCATAACGCCATCACCTATTGCTGTAAAATCGCGTTTTGGGGCAAAAAAGATAAGAATGATTGTAGCTGCAAGAATGTAAACGCTTGCTATGGTGTGTCTTGTCGATTATTTAAGCTAGAGCTGTCATTATCTCGTGCTTGCGCATATTGTCACACAATTCAGTCGACCGTACAGTTATTGCACATCGAGTTTTTTCTTCTTCGTGATATGAAGTTCGCCTTGCATCACATGAAGATAGATCGTATAGGTTCCCGGCGCTTCAAACGTATAATTCGTTACATACTGACCATCCCCTGCCTCGGTCGTCTTCACATATTCAGGCAGTCCTTTGTTATCCGGCTTGCGAATGTCGACCTGAATATCTGGCGTTATATCAGCGCTCAGTCCCGTCGTCTGTACGATCAGCTTGACCGCCTCATTGGCCTTCACTACCGCCGGATCGCTCGCGAACTCGACCGTCACATCCTTCGGATCGACTTCCCCTTCCTGCGCTGCCGCTCCGCATCCTGCCAAGCCCCATACGAGTACCAATATAACTGCAATCGTCAGCCATCTTGTCGATTTCATTGCCATCCGTCCTTCCTCCTATTGCTATGCACCAACATTATACCCCCAGATCGGTACAGCTAGTTGGAAAGTAACGAGATCGTCAAATTTGACCATTCCGTGACTAGGGTCACAATGTGCGCGAAGTCACCTTCCTGAAGTAACATAATGGCATACGCTCGTCACATTAGACCATTCAGTGTACACCATGGCATCTTCTATACTATTGTCAAAAATAAGGAGGTCGCCGCCACATGCCACCCTCATCTGAACCCATTCGCGTCGTAATCGGCGCAGGAGCTTCGAATAACAATCCGGATTGGCTGCTGACGCAGCAATCCGAGCTAGATCTGCTGCGGCGTGACGATTGGGCTGCTAAGTTCCGGTCTGCTTCCCTGTCGGCTATACTAGCCGAACATGTTTGGGAGCATCTCAACTTCGAAGAAGGCGTTCAGGCAGCGCGTGTCTGCTTCGAATATTTGAAGCCAGGCGGTTATGTGCGCTGCGCCGTGCCGGACGGGTATTTTGCAGATGAGAATTACCAGCGGATCGTGCAAATCGGCGGACCTGGCCCTGCCGACCATCCTGCCGCCAGCCACCGCATCGTTCATAACTATCGGACGCTGACCGCCATGTTCGAAGCCGCTGGATTCGAGGTGCGTCTGCTCGAGTATTGCGATGAGGATGGTCAATTCCATTACGAGGAGTGGGATGCCGAGAAGGGCTTCATCTACCGTTCTCTTCGTTATGACCACCGCAATCAAGAGGGCAAGCTTGGCTTCGTCTCGCTTATTGTGGATGCGAGGAAGCCGGATGATCGCTGAAGATCGACATATGAGGGGGAAACTATCTCAATGGAGAGGAAGTTAGCGAGGTAAACACACACTTATCTCTCTGGGCAGTACTTTCGAGCATTGAGGTGCGTGTAAACCACGCTTATCCTCGCTCTATATACGATATCACCACGGCAGGTGTGTGCTAAGTGGGGATTGGCCACGCTTAGCGCACGCTGAGCAGCGTTCGTGTTCATATAGGTGTGGGTAAACCACACTTAGTCTGGGTCTACATACAATATCACCTCGGCAGGTGTGTGCTAAGTGGGGATAGGCCACGCTTAGCGCACGCTGAGCAGCGTTCGTGTACATATAGGTGTGGGCAAACCACACTTATTCTCACTCTACTTACGATATCACCACGGCAGATGTGTGCTATGTGGGGATATGTCACACTTAGCGCACGCTGAGCAGCGTTCGTGTACATATAGGTGTGGGCAAACCACGCTTACTCTCGTTCTACATACGATATCACCATAGTAGATGTGTACTAAGTGGGGATATGTCGCACTTAGCGCACGCTGAACCGCGTTTGCTCACATTTAGGTGTGGGTAAACCACAGCTATTACCGTACCTCCAGCGTTATCCCCATGTTGGCAAGCGCCAATCGTCTCCACAACACAAAAAACAGTCGAGCAACCCTGCTCGACTGTTCCGTAATTTCCTTCCCAATTCTATTCCTTCTCTGGTTTCTTCAGATGCCTAGCTGCCCAGCTCCACGCAATCGTAAGCCCAGCCTGCGCTCAGCCATGGGCCAAGGTCGCTCGAACCGCTGATCGGCGTAATGCTTAACGTGTTCGTACCGTTTACGAAGTAAGATGCAGGGATGCTCCACGAGAACGTTGTATTATTGCCGCGGTATGTCCCGATCGTCACGCTCCGCGAGTCCGGCTGCGAGGAGGCGCTAGGATTCGTGAGCGCGTGACCGTTGATCGTAACGCTTGGGCGTCCGTTGTTATACGCCGATGTGATGCCGATTTTCAGCGTATGGGCAGCGGCCGCCTGCGTAGCATTCAGCGAGAATGTTACGGTTGTCGGCGAGTTCTGTCCCCGGAATTGAACGGCCGGGAATTTGTTCGTCGCGCTGCCGACCGCATAGGTTACCGGTCCCCAGCTCGAATTGCGGCTGTCAGACGGATGGCGAACAGCGATCGTCTGACCGTTCAGCAGCTCGAGCGGCGTGCCGTCCCAGCTGCCGATGCGCCAGATCGTCGAGGTCGTGCTAGGGTCATTGTTGATCGTCCGCGTATTGAGCGTCGTGGTGCTGCCTGCGTTGACGGTCACATTTTCCGAATAGACACCAAGCTCGCCCTTGTACACCGTCATCTTATACGTGCCCGGCTTCAGGCCATATGTGCTTGCCGAACCTGACGAGGATGCCGTACTCCAATACTGCGCAGTGCTGTTCGAATAGCCGATGGTGTATGTGTAGCCCGACTGCATGCCGGAGAGACCGTTCAGGACGACATTGCCGCGCGAGGATACCCAGCCTTGCAGATTAAGTCCCGACATCCAGCTGAAATCCGGTACGCTAGGCGTCGAACCCGTCGTGAACACTAGCGCATATGGACCGTGCAGTCCCATACGGAACGCTTCCGTCTGCGCATGACCGGAGTTCATGTAGTTGTACACCTCGGTGTCGCCGCCCGACTGGAACTGAATGTCACGGAAGAACGGGCCGCCCGAGCTCGACTCGCGATTGCCGTACGCCATGAAGACGCCGACGCCGTTGCCCGTCACGCCTGCGATGCTCAGATCCTTCGCTTGGCTGTTGCCGTAATACTTCGAAGAAGTGTAGCCATTCGAGTAGCCGAATACGTCTGAGCTCTCGATCGCCCCTGTGTTATTAAGGTTCTTTGAAGGCGTTGGCACATTCGTCAGCACACTGCCTTTGCCGCGGAAAATATAGCGCAGCTCGCCTACCGACGGCTCGGCCGTCACATAGGTCGCCATGTAGATGATGTTCTCGCCCCCGCGCGAAGCATAGTAATGCGTCAGCGTGCTCGTCGCCACCGTGATGTTCACGGTCGAGCCAGAAGGCGATTTGCTCCACGTGACCGTGGCACTGCCTAATCCCGAAGCGATATGCGAAGGCTTCGATCCGATCAGCTCGGTTCCGTTCATCTTCGCTGAGGTCATATCGCCGTTGCTTTTGTTAATCGTATACACCAGACCCGCTCCTGTATCGACCACAACGGTAGACCCGTTATCCGTTACATACACGGTTGCTGCGAATGCGGATGGGCTGGGAACGAAGCAAACCAGCGCCGTTACAAGCGATAACAGGAGCATAAATAGACGCTTTCCCGATAACCAACGTTGTTGTTCAAAGCCAGACTGACTGCCAACAATCAAATTCATTAATTACACATCCTTCTCCATCAAAATTGAAATCGCTTACAAATACATTCGCACCAACCCATCATGCTGTAGAGAAACTAGTCTTGCTCTCCAACCAACAGTGAATTCGGCCCCTCTCACCTCCAATCGTTAACATCCATATAATACCATAATAGAAATGTAAAGGTCATTGGACCATTAGGCCCTTTGCACGTGCTATACCGAACCAAAAAGCAGAGCCTAATGCCCTAAGCTCTGCTTCTTCCTGCCTGATATTATTCTAGTACTTCCTTAACCACTTTGAGCGCTGAGGCTGCGCGCGGCCAGCCAGCATAGAAAGCCAAGTGCGTGATTGTCTCCGTCAGCTCCTCGACGGTCAACCCATTGTCGAACGCCAATCGCAGATGATACGGCAGCTGCTCCGTCATGCCGTTAGACATGAGCGCCGCCACGGTAATGAGACTGCGGTCTCGCAGCGACAGCTCTCCTCTCCGCCACACATCGCCGAACAACACGTCCTCCGAATATCGCACGAACGCTGGGGCTGTATCGCCGTACGTTTCCCTAACAGTGGATGTGATTGCGCGATTGGCTTGCGGCTCCATGCGAGCTGTTGTCTGAGTCATCCGGTCAGTCTGCGCTGATTGTGCTGTCTGTACAGTTGGCACCGTCCCGTCTGACTGCTCCGTCTTACCCCGCGCCGCTATCTGTAGCATCTGCGCTTCCCCTCGTCCGAACGACCAATCCTCGAACTCCGTCTCCGAGACCACTACGAACACATCTTCCTCCCGCATCGGCACGGCTGCCGAGAGCTGTTTCGCGAGCATTCCATAGAGATCTTTCTTCTGCTCAACTGTCCTTCCAGACTTGCACGTGATCTGAATGTAGATCAGCCCGTCGCTGCGCTCGACACCTAAGTACTGCTTATCGTAGAAGAACTCCTCACGCTTATGCGCATGGAATACTTGGAATAGGTCGTCCTCCGGGACGTTAAAATGCTGGACAAGCGCGCCCATGATCGTATCGCGAATGACAGCCAGTTGGTCGCCCCCATACTGCTGCTCCATGTAACTTACACGAATGAATGGCATATCGGATCATCCTCTCTTGAATTTTTCGAATATGGTTCCATTGTACGCCTTATCCCTCGTTCTATATAATTGAATAAACTACACATCTTCATCGATAATATCGATTAAGGAGCGGCACATATATGGACTTAAAAGAACTGACCACGTTCCAGACAATCGTACAGGAAGGCACGTTCTCGCGTGCAGCGGAGAAGCTGAACTACGCCCAGTCGACGATTACGAATCAAATTCAACGGCTCGAGAAAGAGCTTGGCATTCAGCTGTTCACGCGTGGCTGGGACGCTCAGTTGACAGCCGCCGGGCGGCTGTTCGCCGATGAAGTCGATCGGCTCATTCAGCATTGGCACGAGGTCGCCGGGCTTGTCAGGTCGCTGGAGCAGGAGGAGATCGGTACGATTCGCATCGGCGCAATCGAGGCTGTGATGGAGACTGTGCTGCCGAACGCCCTGCGGCGATTCCAACAAGCAAAGCCGCGAATGGCATGGCAGATCATCACAGGCAATAGCGACACCTTGACAGAATCTCTACGCGAGGACAAGCTGGATTTCGCCGTCTGCGGAGAGCCGGGCGACTCGTCGCAGTATTATTTTGAACCATTGTATGAGGAGAGGACGGTCCTGATTGCAGATCGTGCCCACCCGTTGTGCGGAAGAAGCGAGGTTGTTTTCGAGGACATATTCGACTATCCGCTCATCGCAGGCGGGAGCACCTGTCTGTACGCGCTTCAGTTCAACAAGCATCTCGCCCGCTATAAGGAAACGCCGACCGTAACGCATACGGTGAGCCAGATTTCGTCGATTCCGCATATGGTAAAGGGCACGTCCGCAATCGGTGTCGTATTATCGTCCACTTCGCTCATTGCTGAAACTGCCCCTCTTCCTGTCCGAATGGAGCTGCCTCCAATCGCAGTCGGCTTACTGCAGACCCGCAAGCATAGCGGCCCTCCCTCCTCCTCCAAGCAGTTATTGCAACGGCTAGTTCGAGAGGAGATTGAGGCTGTGAAGGCACTTCGTCAATAAAAGAGCAGCCGATATGCGAGATGGTGTAACGCGGCAGCAGGACATTTTCATTAACAAAAAAACGTCCTGACGTTCCCACGAGGCTCCCCTCGTTGAATCGTCAGAACGTCTATCTTTGATTTAGACCTGCTCCACCATCTCATTCACCGACACGATATGGCTGTTCTTCTTGCTCGGCCGCTTCCAATGCTGCTCATTGCCCGGAAGATCGTCGAACCAGGCTGCATCAGCCGGACAGTCCAGCATCATGAACTTGCCATAGTGATTGTCGCGGGATTGGTGATATTTCAAATACGCTTTGCCCTTATCGATCGCAAGAATTTCGATTTTGCCGGACGTGTGGCTCATGGAGAGCCGTACTCTTTTGCCAAGACCGGACGTTCTCGCCTTCGCCTCTTCGACGATGCGGTAAACGCGCTCGAGCGGCAGGACGAACTCGCTGTTGCCTGCAACCGGACGGTTGATGAAGAAATAGTATGGGGTCACCCCCGCCCAAGACAGCTGGTCGAGCAGCTCGGCAAGCACGCCTGGATCGTCATTAATACCGCGCAGCACCGGCGTCTGATTGACGACAATCGCACCTGCATCATGAAGTGCCTTGAAGGCCTTCTTCGCTTCCGGCGTAATCTCACGCGGGTGGTTAATATGCGCCATGACATAGATTCGACGCTCTTCCGTGGAAAACTCCCGAATCAGATCGAGCAGCTCTTGATCCTCATAGATCCGCATCGGATTAAACACCGGGATCTTCGATCCAAGCCGAATAATCTTCACATGCTCGATCTCCCGCAGCTGCTCGATAATAAGCCGCAGCTTCGCCGTTGCGAGAATCAAGCTGTCCCCGCCAGTCAGCAGCACGTTGTTAATGCTCGGCGTTTGCGCGATATACTGGATACCCGGCGACACATCCGACATCGCCTCCTTCACATCATTGCGGAACAGCCGCTTGCGGAAGCAGTACCGGCAGTACGAGCCGCATACCTCCGATACGATGAGCAGCGCCGTCGTGGAATACTTGTGCTGACAGCCTGGCACGACGTAGTTCGTATCCTCATCCGACGCATCCCAGCGCCCATACTCCTCTAGTTCCCCTTCATTCGGTATTACGAGCTTACGAATCGGATCATGCGGGTCATCCCAGTCAATCAAATTCAAGTAATAATCATTGACGCGAAAAACGAACTTGTCTGTAATCGGTTTCAAAACTTGGCGTTCATGCTCCGACAACCCTTCGACCTTACTCAGATTCGTGATGTACCTGACTTTCTGCATGTACCTCTCTCCTTCGCCTCAGAATGGGATAATCGGGGAGCCTTCATGTCAGGAAGCTTACAGTTACCGCCAGCAGGGTCTATAAGTGCGCACAAAAAGACCCTTCGCGTACAAAGGGTCTCAGGATAGTAGAAATAGACATAGGAAGACCCATCTACCGCTGACGAGGTTAGCTGACGGACTCGGGTAAGATGGTACCCTACATTCGAACTTCGAACGATTCGCCCCAAATGACTTGGTTCCCCCGCTTTTCAACACGAAACCGTTGAAAATTAAGCACAGTTAGATTATAAGGACGGTCGGTTCATTTGTCAATTAATAGGAGGTAGCATCGAGAATTATCTAGCGCTTGAACCAGTGGAGAACCTTGCGTCGAGAAAGGGAGAAACTTCAATATTGGATATGCTACAATGACCCCTAGAGGCTTGCGAGGGAGAGGACAAATGATGATGACGAATTGGGAAACGATACAAGGAATCGGCACGACGGAAGCACACGCACGCTTGATTACGGAGAGCTTCCGGCGGCTGCTCGGCCGAGCGCTCGTCGAGGTCGGCGAAGGCGAGTCGGTCCGGGACAAGCTGTATGACGCACCGATCGTCGTACTGTCGCACGGCACCGAGGAAGACCCTGTGCTGAACTACGGCAATTCGGCTGCACAGTCGCTGTGGGAGCGCGATTGGGCGGACTTCACATCGATCCCGTCGCGGTTGACGGCGGAACCGATGGTGCGCGCTGAACGCGATCAATTCCTGAAAAAGGTCGCCGAGCAAGGCTTCGATGACGACTTCAATGGCATCCGCATCTCGTCCTCCGGACGGCGCATCGCAATCGAACGCGGCATCGTCTGGAATCTGATCGACGAGCAAGGTGTTTACCGCGGACAGGCGGCAGCTTTTGCAACATATGGCTATATCGAGTAGATGAGATGAACGAAGAAGCTGTCCCAGCAGCATGGATACAATGCCGCTGGAGACAGCCTCTTTTTTACCCAGTGGCTCTGTTACCTTTAACTAAGATACTGCGACAGTTCAATCAGATTGTCATCCGGATCACGAACATATACAGATACTATCGGCCCAAGTGCCCCTGTACGATTTACTGGACCCTCTTCAATGATTATACCTTCATTACGTAATCGTTTTATTACGTCTTCCATACTTAATTCTGTTATAAAGCATAAATCAGCAGAGCCAGGCAAAGGAGATCGAGCTTTAGGTTCAAATTCATTTCCGGCTTCATGCAGATTTATTTTTTGATTCCCGAACAACAAAGCTTTACGACCATTTCCAAAGGTCTCTTCTTTCATTCCAAGAACGGTTGTATAGAATCGAATGGTCTTTTCAATACTTTCTACTGTTAGGACAAGATGGTCTAAATTTTTTATCATAAGCTTTTCTCCGTTTACTAAGTTAGTGTCGGGTTAAACGACCGAAGACTTATTGTCGGCTACGTTCATGACGTTGTTCAACTATCGTTACCCGTTTACACAATGCGCCTCGACATTACTCCACCTTAGGTAAAACATTACCTTGCATTTCTTTTATGATTTCTAAGAATTGACCAACTTCCTTGGATGGATGTAATGGATATATTAAACCATATGGAACTGCGAAATCTAAATCACTAGGGATCGTCACCAAGGATGGATGAATATCTGCCCACGCCTCCAATGTTAACATAACCGTATTGCTTTCCTCGCAGCGATTAAACACATCAAGATCATAGAGACGCGGAACATCCTTTATTTGTATTTGAGGATGTGTCATTTTCAGGAAATCACGTATGTCATGAATGACGGCACTATTCCCTCCATTCACTACAGCCAATCTTTCCCCATACAAATCTTTGACACAAAGTGTTTTTCTTGAAGCCAGCCTATGCTGCCGAGACACGGCAAAGCAAACGCGGTAACTCCCCAGTTCAAGCACACGGTAGTAATCCTTCAAGTTATCTGTAAGAAATGGCCCCGCAATGATATCGAGCGCTTGGCCAATCATGCGGTAAGTGGTTGGGAGTGTATGTGCGTCATCTTCGAAATGAACGATGTTTATTCCGAATTGAGGGTATAGATCGCTAATTCCATTCCACAAATCAATCAAAATGTTACAGGGGTTAAGCATAGAAGTACCCACCCGAATAATATGCCGGTTCACCTGTGCGGACTGATGAATGCGGACAAGGGATTCTTGAAAATACTGCAGCATAAATTCCGCATCTTTAATAAAAGCTGTTCCTGCCTTTGTGAGCCTGACACCGTGGTTGGTACGAATAAAAAGCGGGACTCCGGTTTGCTTTTCCAATAAATTCATTTGCTTCATCACAGCGGTTGATGAAATAAAAAGCTTTTCGGCTGCCTTAGAGAAGCTTCCGGACTCCGTCACTTGAACAAACGTCTTCAGTTGCTCAATCATTCAGGAAGGCCCCCTCCTTTTGCATAAACCATTAGTTAATACCATGCTAACTTATTTGAAATTCCGTATCAAGCTGCTAAGCCGTAACATTAGAGAAGAACGAAAGAGACAACAGAGGCTTTAAAAAAACGACACACAGGAACTGTATTGGAGGAGGATACGATGGAAAACAAAGTCTGGTTCATTACAGGAGCCTCTCGCGGATTAGGGCGCATTTGGGCGGAGGCCGCTCTTTCTCGCGGGGATAAGGTTGCCGCGACCGCTCGCACACCGGAAAGCATCGCTGAACTTAAGGAACGTTTTGGAGACGCTGTTCTCCCCTTAAAGCTCGATGTAACAGATCCCCGGCAGGTCGAGCATGTTGTTCAACAGGCTCATGCGCATTTCGGCAGACTGGACGTTGTCCTGAACAATGCCGGTTACACACTGGTTGGCACGACTGAGGAGGCTGACGAATCCGACGTCCGCGAACTATTTGACGCCAATTACTTTGGTACGCTTCGTGTCATCCAAGCTGCCCTGCCTCTGCTTCGACTACAGGGCAGCGGGCACATTCTCGGCGTTTCAAGCGCCATGGGGATTGTTGCGGCACCGCTCATCGGCTTCTACTGCGCTTCCAAATGGGCAGTAGAAGCACTGCACGATAGCCTCGCTCAAGAAGTCAAAGACTTCGGCATTAAGGTTACGTTGCTCGAGCCGGGCGCCTTTGCAACAGATTTTGGAAGCCCCCTGTCCATGAAAACATCACAGGGATTGGAAGTATACACTGAACTTCGAAATCGGGTGTCCGTTCGTTTATCGACAGAAGAACGAGGCGATCCGAATGCGACGGCCGAAGCGATTCTTCAAATCATAGACGCCGAGGACCCACCTCTGCGATTTGCGGTCGGCGCAGGGGTCTTGCCTTTGGTGCGCGGAGTCTATGCTGATCGTCTAGCCACTTGGGAGACATGGGAAGCTGTTTCGAACGGAGCGCAAGGAACGCCGATAAGCCGCCGTTAGATTGGGACTTAGCAGAAGGTCAAGAAACAGGGGGCAGCTGCCAAGGCAGTCTGTCCCCTGCTTTTTGCAATGCTTCCAACTGAGCCTATACGTAGACTTCCATTCAACTCTTCTGCCTGTTAGCAAATCTCAGCTTCGAATATTCCTGTAGCTCGAAATTGAAATGAAATAGTTGCGAACGTTAATCTCAAAACGAAAAAGGCCGCATGATATATGCGGCCACTAATAAGATAAAGTTATTGTCCTTACAAGGAAGCCCTCAGCAGTCCTTCCTCACTAAATCCTAGTGCGAGCCCGCCAGGTCGGCGACCTTCGACACTACCTGCTTATCCACCGTCGAAGCGTTGATGCGCTCCTGCAGCAGCTCGTAGAAATGGTCATGGTTGAACTGGTCCAGATCGGCCCAGCCGTCAATCCAGGACGAGTAATGAATGGCGTTTGAAATCAATAACCCGTTGATGCCTTCTTCACCTGGTGCGAGCAGCGGCGTACCGTTCAACACGGATTGCGTGAAATTTTTCAAAATCCCATTATGCTGCTCTCCGCCGCTGGACGACACCGGAATATCGCACTGCCAGCTCTCCGGCTTGGCGAACAGCTGCGTATTCACGCGGTTATGCTCCCGCTCCGAGATGCGGTTGCGCAGGAACGTCAGCTTATTGTGCTCAACGGTCAGCTTGCCCATATCGCCCGAGATCTCGAGACGATTCGTACCCGGCGCTTCGCCGGTCGACGTGATGTAGACGCCAGTCGCGCCGTTCGCGTATTCGAGGTAAGCGGTTACGTCGTCCTCCACCTCAATGTTGTAATACTTGCCGAAGCTGCAGAACGAACGGATGCGCGTCGGCATGCCGAGAATCCACTGCAGCAGGTCGAGGTTGTGCGGGTTCTGGTTGATGAGCGTACCGCCGCCCTCGCCTTTCCACGTCGAACGCCAAGAGCCCGAGTCATGATACGCCTGCGGACGATACCAGTCGGTGACGACCCAGACCACTCGCTTAATAGCGCCCAGCTCTCCGCTCTGTACAAGCTCGCGAACTTTCTGGTAGACCGGATTCGTGCGCTGATTGTACATGATGCCGAAGATCTTATCCGACTTCGCTGCCGCTTCGTTCATCTCCAGCACCTGCTTCGTGTAGACGCCCGCCGGCTTCTCCACCAGCACATGCAGCCCGTGCGCGAATGCGTCAATCGCCTGCGATGGATGATCATAATGGAGGCCCGCGATAAGAACCGCATCGATCAGACCGCTCTTATACATCGCGTCCACGCTATCGAAAACCGCGACGCCAGTTAGCTTCTCACTAGCCCACGTTCTGCGTGCCTCGACCACATCGCATACCGCGCCAAGCACCATGCCTGGAATTTTGCCGTCAAAAATATTCACTGCATGCGCCGAACCCATATTGCCCAGACCGATAATCCCCATTCTCACTTGTTCCATCTCGCGTTAAGCCTCCCTTAAATTCGATTCAAAATCGCTTGCAATGCGCGGTGCGCAACGCGGAATGTATGCAGACCGCCCTGCTCCAGCGAGTCAACCCAATCGGTATGCTCGAGCTGAGCGAGACCTTTGAAGCTGCCCAGATGCGGCTCCAGCGACAGGAAGCCTTCATAGCCATCCGCCTTCAAAGTGCGAAGAACGTCCTCTACTCTACCCGTCCCATAGCCAGCTGGCACCACTTGACCATCCGCCTGCGCGTCCTTGATGTGTACATATTTGATATAAGGCTTCAACAGTTCGAAAGCCTTCGGGAATACTTCAACATCGCATTGAATAAAGTTGGCGGGATCGAACGCGCTCGCCCAGTGATCCGCCTTCAGCGTCGTCATCAGGTCGAGACAGCGCTCCGCTGTGTCGCCGTAGATATGCTTCTCGTTCTCATGAACGAGCATAACGCCGCTGCCCTTCGCCGTTTCCACGATGGCACCCATTCGATCGATGACTTCATTCCGATACTGAGCCGCATCCTGACCTTCAGGGATATAGAAGCTGAACACTCTGATGTAAGGACTATGAAGCGTATGCGCCGTGTCCATAATCCGCTTGAACATATCAAGGTGCGGGTTGAAGTCGTCTGTGATTTGTATTTTGCCAACGGGTGAACCGATCGAAGAAACTCGGATGCCGGATGACTCCAGCTGGCGTTTCACCTCTGCAATCTGCGCTGCCGACAACGTGGAGATATTGCTGCCATTCACACCACGTATTTCGATGTGACCAATCCCCAGCTCTTGAAGTCCATTCAACTGCGTTCCGAAATCTGCATCAATCTCATCTGCGAAGCCCGATAGAATAAATTGGGACAAATCCAACACCGCCTATGTTTGGTAGGAATCATCCTCAATGTAACATTAATATTGTCCATATTCCTTGCCTATTGTGCTTGTTAGTTTGCATATCTTGCTGTATGTTTGGAACAAGGAGATGATCCAGTTGGGTTTCCATTATCATGCGAAGGATCAGTCGTTCCGGCTGCATCATACGAGAGACGAGCGGCCGAATCTGCAGCACTTCTTCCTGCATTATGAGCAGGGCTATGAGATCTATATGTTCGTCAGCGGTGCAGGGAGCTTCACGATCGAGGGCAGCCTTTATGACCTGGAACCCTACTCCATTCTGATGATGAATCATAACGAGCTGCATGCGCTCAACATCGACGAGAATCTGCCCTACGAACGTATCGTCCTCAGCTTCAACGAGAGCATTATGCCTCCCATACTGCTTAGCGGCGTAGACCTGTTCCGTTCGATCAAATACCGCAAGCTCGGACAGAACAATCAGATTCCAGCCGATCAAGTCCGCAGCAGCGGCCTGCTCGATCTGATGCACAAGCTGATGGACTTGCTGAAGCAGCCAAGTGCGGAGAACGAATTCGTCGCCAAATGCGTCATCGTTCAGATGCTCCACACGATGAACAGCCTTGCCGAGAACGGGATCGAGCTGACCGCGCCCACACCGCAGACGACGAAGATTCATGACGTCATCGCTTATATTAATGATCATCTGGATCAGCCGCTCGCACTGGACGAGCTGTCGCATCGCTTCTACGTGACCAAGTACCATCTGTGCCGTATTTTTCGAGAAGCGACGGGGTTCTCCATCAACCAATACATTACGTACAAACGTGTTCATAAAGCGGACGAGTTCATGCGCCAGGGCTATCCGATGACCAAGGCGTGTTTCCTGGCCGGCTTCAACAGCTACTCGAACTTCTACCGCTCGTACCGCAAGCTGACGGGAAAATCACCGAGGGATGGGAAGTCGGAGTAAGTGGCATATGTGCAAAAAAGGAGCCGCCTCAACCGTCATGTCGATGACGTAGAGGCGGCTCCTTGTATTTAACACTAAGTGTACATAGGTGCATTTATGCACCTACGTGCCGTAAGTTCGGCCGGTGCCATGGAACGTACGCGTCCCCACTAGATCAAATACTTCCTTATGAAATAAGTCGGCGTGCAGCTCCATGCGTGGCAGTAGCTGTTGATCAGGTTGCTGCCGTAAGGCGACAGCTTCTTGTCCTCCGGGTTATACAGTTCCCAGAACGTGTCCGCTCCGTCCTTGATCATCTCGCCCCAGTACGCCTTCATCTGCTCGACGGCATTCTCCTGCTTACCCGCGGAGAACAGCGCCTCGATCAGATGATGGTACATATAAGGCGTCGTCATGCCGATCGCAGGCGGCGCCTCGAACAGCCGATCCAGCAGTGCGGCGTTCTGCTCCGCAGGAAGCACCCCCGCCAGCACCATCCATACTTGCGATGCCCACGAGATCTGCTTATCCGAACCGCTCACGAAGAAGCCTTGCTGCTCGTCCCACAGCTGCTCGATCGCCCCGTTGACCGTCCGCTCGATCTGCCCCTCAATGTACTGCTCCGCTTCGCCAACGACACGCGCCAGCTCCAGTCCTTGTCTCAGACAGTAGATGAGTACACCTTGCGTCGGCGCTTGTTTGTTCAAGTCCGAATGCCAGTCGATGAAGCTCCACCATGTCTCGTCGTCCGCTACAATCCCCTGCTCATTCAACCGCTGCACGCCAATCTCGATCTGCTGCATCGCAATCGGCCAGAGCTCCAGCAGCGTATCTCGATCGTGCGAAGCTTCATAGTAATCATACAAGCAGGATACGAAGAAAATGGCGTAGTCGTAAAGACGGGTGTCATCGACATGGGCATGCGGCTTCTCGAAGACGCACGCGCCTACCGCACCATCAGGCAGACGCATACCGGCAAACAAGTACAAGCAGCGGCGCACGAGGTCATAGTTGTTGAACGTCAGATAGTTAGCCTGCGCCTGCAGCCGCAGGTCCCCGATCCACAATCGGCGATCACGCTTCGGACCGTCCTCGAACACCGTCTGCATGCAATCCCTCAGCGTCTTGATCGCGATTCGATCCATGAGAGCCAATTCCTCGGACACTTCACTTGGGAGCGGCTTCACCTTGCTCACATCGCCGGAAGTAACAGTCGTGCACGCAATATCCTGGAACGATACCTTATACTTCACCGACGTATCCAGCACCTCTACCTTTAGGAATCGGAATGTATAGCGTCTTGGCAGCTTAAGCTCCGCAGGCAGCACGTCGACGAAGATCGTCTCCTCCTGCAGCCACGAGCTGCTGAGCCATCCCTGATAGCTCTCGAACGGTTCGGCGATTTCACATGGCATCTCGCCGAAGGTCAGCTTCAGCTTGAGCGGCGCATCCGGCGGACTGCCGACCGGCTTCACAACTAAGCTCAAATAACCTACCATATGATCTTCGAAGTCCAGCACGAAGCTATCGCCTTTGCCCAGCGCTTTCTCCTTCCAGTTCTGCTCCTCCGCTTGATCTACCCGCCAACCTTGAAACGCGTTCTCGTCTGCTGCTATTTCAATAACCGCCTTCGGCTCGACAGGCGATGTCATCAACTCAGGAATTAAACCTTCCGCCTTCTGGACCAGCTGTGGATCGATTAACATGTTGAAATCCCCTTCCTATAGGCCTGTTCTATCCTCTTTCTTTGCTTCTTTTTTGACTGTATGCGTTTTCACTTGTGCGCACAAGGCCTCGTTTTTCAGGTGTATATCCACTTTTTTTGGATGCCCCGTCAAGCGGCGTCAGCTATCTTTGGATGGAACGTACGATTATTTTGGATCGGCCGCGGAAACCCCGCACCGCTATTGAACAGCCCAAAAAAATCAGACATCCCCAAAAAAAGCGGCGCTTATCAGTTTGTTATGAAAGCCTTTACACTGAAGTCCACAGGGCTCCGGACCCCCTACAAACGAACTTAATGACGATTCCAGACGACTAGACGCTTTCCATACGATTTGATTACGCTCGAACATCACAAGGAGGGTTTCAATCAATGGCTCAATCGACAAAGAGAACAATCCTTACGCTGACAGGCGCACTTCTTATTACGACAGCATTATCCGCTTGCGGAAGCAGCAGCGACGACAGCAAAGAGTCCAGCCAGACGCCAGCGACGACAGATACGTCGACGACAGCATCCACGGATTCGAATTCTGAACGTTATGCAGAACCGGTTACGCTGAAGCTGCTGATCGACAACCAGACGTCGACCGAAGGCATTAAGGCAGTAGCCGATGAAATCGAGAAGCGTTACAACATCAAGACCGAGTTCGATCTCCGTCCTGGCAGCGGCGAGGGCGATAATCTCGTGAAGACGAAGCTCGCTACCGGCGAGATGGACGATCTTAGCTTCTATAACTCCGGCTCGCTGTTCAAGGCCTTGCAGCCGGAGAAGTATTTCGTCGATCTGACGAATGAGCCTTTCATGCAAAATGTAATGGATTCCTTCCTCCCAACGGTCAGCGTAGACGGCAAGGTATACGCAGCACCAAGCGGCGCTTCCCAAGCAGGCGCTTGGCTCTACAACAAGAAGGTGTACGCGGACCTCGGCTTGTCCGTACCGAAGACGTGGGATGAGCTGAAGGCGAACAACGAGAAGATCAAGGCAGCAGGCAAAACAGCGGTCATCGGCTCCTACAAGGACAGCTGGACGTCCCAGCTGATCGTGCTCGCTGACTACGCGAACGTGCAAGCGGATGCACCTACGTTCGCGGAAGATTTTACGAACAATAAGGCCAAATTCGCGGACACGCCGGCAGCGCTGCGCAGCTTCCAGAAGCTCAGCGAAATGACGCCTTACATGAACAAGGATTACCTCTCGACGACGTACGACCAAGCGCTGAAGATGCTCGTTGACGGCACAGGCGCTCAATATCCGATGCTGACGTTCGCATTGTCCAACATCTTCGCGACATACCCTGACGCGATCGACAACATCGGCGTATTCGCTCAGCCTGCTGACAGCGCGGACAAAACAGCTCTGACGGTATGGATGCCTGCCGCAATCTCGATCTACAAAGACGGCAAGAACGTAGAAGCAGCGAAGAAATGGCTCAACTTCTTCGCATCGCCGGAAGGCATGGCGCTTCAAGCAACGAAGGCGAAGCCGGAAGGCCCTTATGTCATCAAAGGCGCAACGCTGCCAGACGATGCTTACGCAGGCGTGAAAGAGATGATGCCTTACTTCGATAACGGGAACAATGCACCGGCGCTCGAGTTCTTGTCCCCGCTGAAGGGACCGAACCTGCCGCAGCTGACGGTTGAAGTCGGCTCCGGCATGAAGTCGGCTGAAGACAACGCGAAGGCGTATGACAAGGACGTTGAGAAACAAGCGAAGCAATTAGGCATTCAAGGCTGGTAAGCTCCGCATAGCCAGCTGTGTAAGACCAAACAAGCCCTGCCCTGCTCCATCAAAGGCAGGACAGGGCTTCTTTTATAGAAAGTAGGATGGGAGAGATTCATCATGCAGAAGGCTTCCCTAACAAAAGCTTCCAAACGTTTGTATACGTATAAGTTTCTGCTGCCCGCGGGCATTATTTATTTCGTATTGTTCCTGCTGCCGACGATTATGTCCTTCTTCTTCAGTATGACGAGATGGGATCTGGTGGAATGGGACTTCATCGGGTTCGAAAACTATAAGACGTTCTTCTCTGAGTCGTCGCTTAATATCGGCTTCCGCAACACGTTGATTTACGCCGTAGTGACTTGCGGTCTCAAAGTTGTTCTTGGCTTGATGCTTGGGGTCGCGCTCACCTCCGGCCTCCGAATTAAAGGTTACTTGCGCTCTGTCGTGTTCTTCCCAACTTTGCTATCTACGATTGCGGTTGGCATTGCATTCAGCAGCATGATGCACCCATCGCAAGGCTTAATTAATAAAAGCTTGGCTCTCGCTGGTATTGCGGGCCCTGATTGGCTCGGCGACACAAGCATCGCACTTCTGTCCGTCGCTTTCGTTGATGTGTGGAAAGGCGTCGGCATGGCTACCGTTATTTTTATCGCGGGCATTATGTCCATTCCCGAAGACTATTACGAGGCGCTTCAGATCGACGGCGGCAACGCTTGGGATCGGTTCTGGCATATTACGAATCCGCTGGTTGCGCCGGCAATGAACTCCGTCATCATTCTGTCCTTCATCGGCGGCCTTCGTTCGTTCGACCTTGTCTGGGCGATGACCAAAGGCGGACCGGGCTTCAGCACGGACTTGATCGCTTCGATTATTTACAAGCAATATCAAGGCGGCTTCTACGGCCTCTCTACGGCAGGCAACGTCATTCTGTTCATCGGCGTATCGCTGCTGGCATTCCCGCTGCTTAAGCTGCTATCGAAGAGAGAGGTGGATCTGTAATGAGACTGAAAGGCGCGAAACGAACCATTCTCGAGACGCTTGCCGTCATATTATCGGTCGTTATTTTCTGGGTCCCCTTCTTCTTCGTCATTGTTAACTCGCTGAAGAGCAAGACGGATGCGGCACTGCTGGACTTGAGCTGGCCAACCTCCTTCCAATGGTCGAACTACAAGGAAGTGCTTACGGCACAGGATCATATGGTCATTCGCTCGTTCATTAACAGTACGCTGATTACGCTGCTATCCATCGTCGTTCTCATACTCGTAAGCGCAATGACAGGTTATGTACTGCAGCGACGCAACGACCGCTGGTCCGGCGTCATTCAATTCCTCGTCATGGCAGGTTTGATGATTCCGCCGGCGATAGTACCAACGATCTGGGTGCTGGATTCGATTCACTTGTTCAAAACAATGACCGGCATCGTGCTCGTCGAGGTCGCGCTAGGCATCTCCTTCGCCGTTATGTTGTTCCGCAGCTTCATGGCGACGATTCCGAGGGAGATCGACGAGGCCGCTGTCGTCGACGGCTGCGGCAGCCTGCGGATGTTCTTCCAGATCATCTTCCCGCTGCTTATGCCGGTTACGTCTACCGTTGTTGTTTTGTCGTCCGTCGGTATCTATAACGACTTCGTTAATCCGCTCTACTTCTTCCCAGGCGCGAAGAACGCAACGATTCAGCTTACGCTGTACAATTTCACGAGCATGTACAACACGTCGTGGAACCTGCTGTTCGCAGACATTATGCTCATCTCGATTCCGCCGCTTATTCTGTTCATCTTCTTCAATAAGCGGATCGTGGCCGGCATGACAGCTGGTGCGGTGAAGGGCTAAGAATACAATAATAGTTCCCACTCTAGTCGTTTGTGTTAGGACATAGTGGGAAGGATTTAAACACGAATAAGAGGTCGCCATGGAGGCGGCCTCTTTTGTTATTGATGGTTTCGACTAACGTTTCCGTAAGGATTCCTGTAATACGAATAATTTGGCGTTTAACAAAAACGAGCGCCTCCAGTAAGATGGGGTTGCACACGAGGTCAAAAGCCTCAAAAAGCCCATCAGGAGGTCGCTCTACTATGAAGTTTAAGTCACAGGACAAGCAAAATCAACTCATTGAAAACATTACCGTTTCTCACCTAGTCATCGGCGTAGATATCGCCCAAGAAGTTCATGTTGCCCGCGCTGTCAGTTTTCGAGGCATTGCTCTGGGAACTCCTCTCGAGTTTGGTAACCATCGTGAAGGGTTCAATCTCTTCGGACGTTGGATTCATGATCTACTTAAATCCTACAAACTTAGCAGCGTCATAATCGGCATGGAACCCACTGGGCACTACTGGTTCAGCCTAGCACGTTGGCTCCTCGATCAAGGCATCGAACCTGTTTTGGTTAACCCTCATCTCGTCAAGAAGAACAAGGAAAACCGAGATAATACACCGTCTAAAAGTGACCATAAAGATGCCCTTGTCATTGCAGATATGGTCAAAAACGGGTACTACTCCCCTGTTCGTTTTCATCCCGAAGCTTATGAGGAACTGCGTATTCTTATGGCAAACCGAGAGACTGTTACCAAGCGCCTCAATGCTGCGGTTAATCAGATTCATCGCTGGGTAGACATTGTCTTTCCTGAGCTTCGTCAGGTCTTTAAAATCCTTACTTGCACCAGTGCAATCGCAACACTCAGGCTCTTTCCTTTGCCAAAAGATATCCGTCGGTTAAGCACGGAACAGGTCCTCGACGGCTGGAAGCAATATGTAAAGCGCCATGCCGGAGTTAAACGTGCTGAACTGCTCATTTCACTTGCAAAATCCAGTGTAGGTACCTCTCAAGCACTTCATGCTTACAAGCTCCATCTTGGGCACTTGCTCGAGGAATATGACCTAGCTCAGTTCTCAAAAAGGAGGTTCAGGTCTATATCTTCATTCAGTAATCGAGTTGATACAGGACCATGCCCGCATACTTTACAATTCAAGGGATATGAATCCGTGAATATTAACGAGAGAGTCTTTTCGTCAACTTCGAGCACCTCAGCATAATAACATTCATGATCAAACTGCTTATAAAGGTTTACTTTTAAGTTGCATTGTAAAAGCACTTTGAACTTTGCATCGCCCATGGTAATCTGTCCTTTTGGCTGATTGCCGTCATGTAGTCACTGAAGTCGCTGAATGCTAACGACTCCCTATAGCTTAACGAGTTTCTCTAATTATCAAACCAAAAAACCATGCGGACATTCTCAGACACGTCAATTTCACTCAAACGCGGTATAAATTCATTCACGAAAGGGATAACCATCGCTTCTAGCGGAACGATTTCGTTATTATTATCCTCAAACTTTTGTTGCCAATCATATTCGAGAAGCTCTTTTAAAGTAAGCCAACTTCTTGTGTGCGCGTCTCCATTTTCCTCATCGCTTTGTTTTTTCACTTCATGGCTAACGTCTTCAGGCAACCCTTTTGGCTGTGATATTGGTTGTATATTATAATGGTTTCTTACATTGGCTAATATCGCAAATAGCAGATAATTTCTATATGTCCAGTATCTATTCCGAACCTCGCTTATCTCAAAGTAAGGGTCATGTATCCATTCATCTACACTAATCCATTCTTTTATCAGAGGATTGCCATTTCTGATTGTTTTCCGCTCGATATACACATGAATGTCGGTCCCCAATCTGCTTCCCTACCTCTCATTAGCGTTCATCACCACACCTTAATTTTAGCGCATATTGGAAGTGTTCTGCCCGTTACTTCAATGAAACAGAGAGCAGCGCTGCGGCGGGCTGCTCTCTGTTTGTTTTAAACTATAGTTCCTCGTTAGGATTCCTGTAGAGCGTTAATTTTGCGCTTTGCATAAAAACGAGCGCATCCGGTACGATGGGTTAGTCACGGGTCATAGCCCTTTAGCCATCTTAAGGAGGTCGCCATTGTCCATCGTCTTGTCAGCGTCAAGAACCAGATTCACCGCTGGGGCGACATTGTGTTCCCTGAGCTTCGGTAGGTATACAAGCACCTCATTGGCTCTGGATCGTTAGCAACCCTGCGTCTCTGTCCAAGGCCTACCGATCTTCAAAAACTTACCGTTCGCCAGGTAGTCGACGGTTGGAAAACGGTCATGAAGCGGCACAATGGTGAACGTAGAGCTGGCGAACTACTAACTCTTACAGCGCGCTCAGTGGGCGCCAAGCATGCCGAGAAAGCCTACAAGCTTCATCTGCAACAGCTGCTGGCCGAATATGATCTGGCCATGGAGCAACTGCAGGTAATTGAGGACGAAGTCGTGGCCGCACTGGCCCAGATTCCGTTGGCTAAGCCCCTGCTGGCAATGAAGGGCATGAGCACCTTGTCTGTCGCCGGCATTCTAGGCGAAGCTGGCGACCTTAGCGGCTATGCGCATGGAAATGCATTGCTGCGACATGCCGGCCTCAACCTAGCCGAAGCGAGCTCGGGCAAATGGAAAGGCCAGATGTCAATCAGTAAACGTGGCCGACCAAGGCTTCGGCATGCCCTGTTCATGGCAACCATGGCCCTCATCATGAACGATGTATCGTTTAAACGGCAGCACGAAGTGAATGTGAAGACGAAAAGCATGAAGCCGATGCGCTCTGTGATGAAACTTTGCGGCAAGCTGGCTCGCCTTCTGGTTGCCATGGCACGAAGCGGCGAAGTCTACGAACCGGATCGAGTTATTCCTATGAAACAAGCTGTTTAACCACTTCTCAATGAGCACGAATACTGGCTTATTCGCGGGATCTCAAGACTGCACGGAGTACCGGATTGCGTTGAACAAAAGGGCTCAGACCCGTACCGTTAGGATAACCGGCCTCCACCCACCGGATTGGCGTAACGAAGAAATGAAAGGGCATCGACCCGTCGAGAAATGGGAGTGAAAGCCTCCGGAGGTACGTGGAGTAGCGTGCAACAGAGCAGAAAAAAGGAGCGAAAACTCGCCCCTTCTGTTCCTGCATGCGCTTCGGTTGCCGAACTTTGACGGTACATCCCCTCTTCTATCCGGATAACTATTTATCTATTGGAGAAATCCTGCGAAAAAGCGAGTATTCGTGAGAAAACTACATTTTACCGAGGGAGTTCAATAAAGCGTCCCAGTACTAAGTTTCTTCTTTATTCCAACGTTCTGTAATAATTTTGACCAAGGTTTTATTATCTAAATATATATCTTTAAGTGAGACAATGGAGTGCCATGAATAATCTGTACTGACACCAAATAAGCACTCATCGTAAATTAAGCTTATAAGCAATTCCTGGTTGGTTTTATCATTGTGGTGAATTGCTCTTGAAACATTATTATAGATATCGATCTCGTAATACATAATATGATCCGCTGCTCTTTCAATTGTTATTTGTCCTGTAAGACTTGAGAACCAATCATAAAACGATTTCCGATCTCCTCAAATCCTATTTCGCCTTGATCACCTGTTTTAAATAGTTCTCGGAATAGAGTTTGTTCTGTTAGTAAAACCCCATTATGATCTGTCAAAGAGTTGTGCGAAATGCGCCTTACCATCTCAGCCCAAACATTTTTATAAGATTCACAAAAATGCTTCTCCTCAAGAAGCCCCCAATGAGAAGTATCAAGAGATGGAAATTTAGCCACTTCATTCTTCCTAGAAATAAACGCATTTTGTATATAGATCAAGTAGTTTAGTGAGTACGGAGCAAAGGACTTTATTGTGAAATTATTCAATTAAACTCCCTCCTTTATTTCCATAACACTTATCTTACAATTAATGGATTCAGTTGTTCAACTACTCTGTCCGTTACTTCAGTAAGAACAGCAACCGATTGCAACTATTCTGCCCAATCGCTTAACGACAGAAGAGCAGCTGCCGCGGTGGCAAGCTGCTCCTGGATCGTTGAACTAAAGTTCTCCGATAGCTTAATGAAGAACTCCTAATTTAAATCTTTTGAATTGCCATTTCAATTTGTTTATTAAATTTCGTATCCTTCGCATTGTCTACGGTTTCATGATGCCAATACAGAATAAGAACATTTTTGTATTCGAAAATGTTTGGTATTTGCATATTATACTTTTCCTTTTGATTTTTGAAATCAGTTAGTCCTTTTTTTCGAGCTGCCTCTGAATTGTAAACGTAAATTGAAATGTACTCTTTATAAACTTCTTTTACATTTGGTCGAACCACAGAAAACCTGTTGGGCTTAACGTTATGCAAGACCCAATCATTTTGTTGCTCCTCTAAAACCATTTCAATTCCCACAGATTTTAAAGCAGTTGTCACTTTATCCAAAGTAAGATTATTTTCGTTTTCCGTTACAGACTTCTCTTTATCTTTCACAATCACTGGCTGTTTTTCCGTTTGATTAGAAGAGCACCCTGTTAGAATACAGCACATTGCTATCAGTGCAATTATAATATTTTTCATAATACCCCTCCCTTTTTCAACAGTTACTGACGTTTGGAGATGGAGGAATGTTACAAGAGAATGGGTTGTAATATTACACCAAACTGACAGTTACTTCAATGGAACAGGGAGCTAAGATATGCTACCTACCAGCCTTCTATGGTAATGTCGTGATGCCTCAAAAACTATAGAGGGTTATAAACTACTTACTATCGTTCCTACACGTCAATTCCTAATACCGGAAACCACCACATCAGGCCAAATGTCGTTAGTGAATGATAGAAAGTACCTATTATAAAATACAATATATACATGATATATTAAAAAAAGGAAATTAAGCAATGATTCAGCTGGCCAGCTATCATATATATTCTAATCAAAGAGGTGTTAATAGAGTGCCATTTAGATTCAGGGTATTTAGTTTATTAATTGTCGTTGCATTGTTGTTAAGTTCCGCTTCATCCATGATAGTATTGGCAGCAGATAATACTAGTTCGAGTTCGTACCAATACTCTCTTGCGAATAGATCAATTCGTATTAGCCCAACTAATGAACCATCAACACTACAAAAAACCACTTATGTATATCGCGACGGAGAGCAAATCGCTTCATATAATGCAGATGCACAAACTGTTTATGCGAACATGAATAGTTCGAATCGATATATGAGCTATGAAGAGTTATCAAATAGATTAAGCTCGCTAGGTCATGCACCTGACAAAATGAGTGTTACAACGGAAAATGCCAATCCTTATTATTTCCAATCCTCTAGTATTCCTAATGTCTTCAATAGTGCCACAGTAATCGGAAGCTCGTATAGTTATGTGGAATTAACCTCCGGTTTGAAAATAACAGGTAATCAAAGCCCTTATATTTTGCAAAAAATAACACAAATTATTGGTGCTCGCCCGAAGACCGTAGAATCGACGACACAAATTTTCAGAAGCACAACTAGATACGGTACATATCAAGAATTTGATATGTTAAATGCTAAGTTTACAGATGGGCAAGTTTGGGTAGGTAACGCAAAAACGAAAGTAATACCTATTTCCAAAACCTATTACTATAGTACACATAATTTCGGCTATGCTATTTGGGTTAAACCTACTGGTGAAGTTGATACTTGGGACTATGAAGAGTTTGACCAGACGGATATCTTGCTTAATAAGCTCGGTGTAGAGTATCCATATTGGCGTGGTGTTGATATTAACGGTTTTTTGAATTCTACGCCACCTGACAAAACAGATTTTACTGCAGTATCATCAACCACGAATAATGCTTTGCGAACTATATTTAATAATAGTGTCCGGGATAATTTCAAAACGTGGTATGATAAGACCTACGGGTATGTTGATTGGGTGACAACAAAAGGTGAGATCCATCACATTTTACCGTTGCAATATGGCGGAACAAATGATTACAGTAATTTGATACCGTTATACCCTGATAAGCATTTACAGTTTACAAATTGGTGGAAATCTTACTAACACGATACTAGTTACTACCATTGGAGGACTAAATGATGGATTCTTTAATCTTATCTCTATCTGCGTTGAAAGATCGTATTAGAAGAAATCCTATTTTTGAAATCCAAAGAGAACTAGGCTATACAATGACTTGTTCCTTTTTATTCTATAACCCTGCAACCGAACAGTTATTAAGTGAATTTTGCAATGATACGGGCTTTAACCTTTCTCATGGTTTTCGTAAGTTCCTGATGATTCACGATGGTGCCATATTATTTAAAGATCAAAGTAATCGGGCGGAACCCCCATGGCTCATATTTGGACTAGACCAAATCGTCGATCATCTTAATGATTTTCCAGCTCCAGAGCATATGTATCCGATTGCAAAGTACGATCAAACTATTATCTACGTGAATGACCTACTCCTAAAAGAAGGTAAGGACAATTATTTATATGATCGTACCATCTACGATCCGTCTGACCACGAAGGTACTGCAATCGGGTTAAATTTCGAATTATGGTTTGAACGTCTCATAGTTTCACAAGGTGCTCATTTTTGGTTCTGGAACACGAAATAGAAACCTGACGCGAAAGCACCTTCTCCCCTTACAATCTAACAATAGTGAGCATCCCCTACGGATGCTCACTATTGTTATGTCTCCCGAAGCATGCGCTATAGCTAGCCAGTGGCACTAGGACGCGTCAACAACCTATAACACACTTGAAATATTCTGCATGTTGTTTAGCGCCACGCCAATTTACAACTTTCATCTTTTAGTTCCATTAAATCTTGATATATCATAGAAATTCACCTCTATACGCGTTGGACGGTCTACTCGCACTGACCTTATTCACACAACTTAATTCTAACGCATATTGGAAGTACCCTGCCCGTTAGCGCAACGAAGGCAGCCGATCATTGCGGCCGGCTGCCTCCGTGTCATCATTCGGCTAACGTTCGCCGTTAGCTAGCATCAATTTTCTTTTTTGAAGGAACCAAATTCAATGGCTACCGGACCGGATGAAGGAACGCAGCAGAGCGATGCATCACGTGGTTCTCCGGCACTTTCAAATTCCGAATCCTCTTTGGTGAAAAAGATTTCCCATGCATTGCCGTCCGGATCATGCACCCAAACCTTATCTTGCACAGCGTAACAGCAGGTCGTGTTCATTTCATCGATAAGCAAAAGCCCCGACTCCCGAAGGCGGTCCCCAATTGCCAGAACCTCCTGAGTATCATCAACTTGAAAACCCAAGTGGTTCAAGACGCCGTTCTTTTCAAAGGAACGGACATTTAGCGAAAAATGCAGCGCCGGATTATCCAGCTCAAATTTCGCATAATTTTCTTTTACTTTCGTCGGTTCTGCCCCAAAGAAAGCCTTGTAGAAGTCGAGAGATTTCTGGAGATCACTGCAATTTACCGCTACGTGCATCCGTTTAATCATACTCATTCCCCTTCTTTCACAAATTTTTCAATCCGATTTTTGATGGATTCCCGGACTTCACGGAACTTTGCCATGATTTCTTCTTCAGTGCCGGTTGCTTTCGCCGGGTCCTCGAAGCCCCAATGCCATCTTTGCGCGTTATCGTTACGAACCACTGGACAATGATCGTTAGCGTGACCGCAAAGCGTGACAATATAATCTGCTTTCATTAGGATCTCAGGATCAATTACATCCGAGGTATGCTCTGAAATATCGACGCCTGCTTCCCTCATCACTTGAACGGCCCGAGGATTTAGCCCATGAGCTTCAAGCCCGGCGCTTTTGACTTCGTAGTTTTCACTTCCAAGCTCTCTCAAAAACCCGTCTGCTATTTGGCTTCTGCAGGAATTACCTGTGCAAAGAAAATAAACTAGCTTCTTCTCCAATTGATCCAGCCCCTTATTCATGCAGTGTTTTATATAATAGCGAAGCAGCAATTGCCCCAAGGACAGTAGCCACTAGTACAACCACAATGAGCGTCTGATATATGACCAAACGTATAGATAAGAGCAGTAACGACAAGCCCGAATGTCAGCGCCACACCTAAATGTGTGATGTTTTTTGTGACCTCACCAATCACCATTGCTCCAGGACCGGCAAAAACTAAAAAGTACGTGCCAATGAACTCAGCAATTAGTTTCTTTTTCATTGGTTCCGCCGCAGCAGCTACTACTACTTGTTTCTTTTTCAACTGTCGTACCACAGCAACCGCCATTGCTTGTTCGGGCTGGTTTAAAAATACAACACAGCTCTTCGGAGAGAATATGGCTTACCTGTTCTTGATTGATCTCGTAATAACTCCATGTGCCGCGCGTCTCTTTTGTAATGAACCCAGCATCAAGTAGTATCTTAAGGTGATAAGACAGCTTGGATTGAGACATTTCGAAAATACTAGCGAGATCGCAAACGCAGGTATTTCCGCGTTGAGTGAGTTCGTACATGATTTGAAGTCGTTTTTCATCGGCAAGTGCTTTGAATTTGGATTCGTACTCTTTGAGCGAAACTTCGTTCATATAGGCCATCACCTTATTAATCAATTTTTTTTGATTTAATGTCTGAACTGAATTTACCATTACTCTTCACAAGAGTCAACGACTTCATCAAATAAAGTTGATTAATGCTATCCTGCCCGTTGAACGCCGGATCGCATAGCTTACTCAAAATTCATCACTATTTAGTTTAGTAAGCGAAATTTGATAGCCGTCTACGCTTATAACTTCTTCTGCCTCATAGTAGTTGTACGCTCTGGATTTATCGTAACGTTCTCCGATTATGCTTTCGGCGGATTCTTTATTTTCCGCCACCACAAGAACGATATCTCTGTATCCGTTATGAAGATACAAAGCAACTTCAAAGAGCCTCAATATGTATCCCCTCCTAAATGAATTGAAAACTAATTCAATAAAAAAGTGAGCAGCGTTGCAGCGGTTTGCTCTCTTTCTCTTCTCCGATTAGAGCGGATGGTGCTTCCGGAGCTTTCACCATCATTTCCCGCATGGCTAATATAAAAAGCAGCTCGTCTTTTTTAAAATCCAAACAATTATTAACAGCCTGCGGGATTACTCCCGCAGGCTGTTCCTTTATTGACGCATTGTACCCCGTTCGTTCATCGTTAAGCGGCCGTTCAGTCGACGTCTGCGATCTTCCACGCGCCATTCTCCTGCATAAACACGATTCCCTGAGTGCCCGACTTATTGCCGTATGGATCGAACAGGTAGCTGAACGTCACATACGCCAGCAGTGCGCCGTCAGGACGGTCTTCGAACGTCACGGAGCGAATGCCCGTAATGAGCCGCTGGCCGATAATCTCGAACGACTGCGCCGGTGTACCGTTCTTCACATACAGCCGACCGAGCGCAATTGCGTCACGACTGTTCATGGCGTTTACATAGCCGTTCAGCAGCTTCGCGGCGGATAGCTTCTTCACTTCTCCCGCGTATGCTTCTACATCGAGCAGCTGCGGCTTGAAGACGAGCAGCGCGCTGCGCACGCTTGGCGTCCATGTCACCTGGAAACCGAACGCCTCCGCAGTCGCGCGCAGCGGTAAATAGATCCGTCCTTTCACGATCGCCGGCTTGGCGTTCACGCCGGTAAGCTGCTTGCCATTCACCCATAGCGACAGCGTTGCGCCGCTTCCCGGGTTGATTCCCTGCGCGTCAGGCTGCGTTGAAACGAAGGCTGCTTTATGCGCGGCGTCCCAGCTCACGCTCCAGCCGAACGATTCCGCAAGCGCACGCATTGGCAGCAGCATGACGCCATTCGAGACGATCGGCGCAAGCGCCGGATCGTTCATGGTCACACCGTTGATCGCCAACGTAGGGGCTGATGGAGCAGCGGCCGTAACGCTGCGGCTGGATCTACTCCAACCGAGATCAATGTAGAATTCATAGTTGCCTGGTGTAATCGGCTTGAAGGTGCCATCGATGGCTTCACCGTAGGCTGGCATCGTGAATTGAAAGTCGTACCGTGCTTCCGAGTAAGGCGCGCTATAGATAAGCAGAGCTCTTTTGGACGGATAATCCACACCTTTCGCTGTCCTATATCCACCGGAAGAACCAGAGGTCTCGACGAAGATTCGAACCATTCCCTCATTATTACTTGCGTCATTGCCCGTAATACGAATTGTCTGCCCAATGGTTGGCTTGCGCGTGCTGACATCCGAACTCGGTGATACCGCCAGCAAGTCGTAAAACTCTTTGATAGCCGCAGCATCTTGGCCGATATATTCATCCTCGCCGACATAAATGATGGCGTGCTGCGTATCCTTGAAACGCAAGTGGATTTCGGTGCCGTTGGCGAGCTCGACATGGACATTGGTGGCGAAAAAGGCTTCCTCGCCGATCATTTGATCCGTCGACGGCTGTGCTGTCCCGAACAGCCTATTTACAATCGCCGCTGTCTTCGCAATTGCGTCCTTGTCGGCGTCGCGCGAGCCAAACAGCGGTACATACAACATGTCTGCCTGCTGCATCTGAACCTGCTGGATCGCCGACGCTTGAATAGCTGCCGGCTTCGCAGGAGACACCGGCACGTCCTTGGTATCGTTTGGGGCGGCGGCCGACACATTGGCAGTCGTTGACATTACAGTCTCAGCCGCCCGCGCAGTTCCAGCCGTCCCGGTGGGAACGCCGACGGCAAGCAGCGCTGCTAGGCCCAACCTATTTATCCGTTTCAATTTCATCTCATCGTCCCCTCCGTCAGGCAGATCTATAAGTCGTGAAGCTTATCATTCTGCTAGACGGCCGAGGCCGCTAGAATGTTTCACCCCTTGGTTACACCACAAAGTAGGCGAAAATCAGTTGTCTGAAGTTAACCAATGAACATTTTTGTGGATCTTCCATCCGGCGTCGCCGCTATAGTGTGGAAAGTGGGCGGAATGGACGATTTAGCGCAGTCGGACTCATCGTCTCCATCGTAAAGAAATCCCTTGTTCTCTCGAATCTATTTAAGGCATTTATAGAAATAGAGGAATGTTCTGGATTATTTTTGTATGATATATTTGACGTACGCCTATAAGGTGAATATGGCATCACCAATATTTGTAGCAGAGGAGCTGTCATTTTGACTTCCAACGAACCGATCAGAAGAGGCGAATTTGGATTAACGTTCCCTGTACGTCTAGTATCTGATATAAGAAAGTCTCAGGAATGGTATCGCGATGTGCTGCTATGTCACGACATCAGCGGTTACGGTCATGCAACTCGTGGAGACGGAGGGGGCATGGGGCTCATTGTCAGCGCAGCCGCTTCACCGGACCATATTCGCCCGAACGCAGTCGCACAGAAGCTCACGGATGAACCAGCAGAAGCGGCAAGCTCGGAGTATGGCTGTGATTCCTTGGTTGAGGTCGCATGGGACAACCTCGCATACATCGTCGAAGAAGTGCGCAGCAGAGGCGGCAAAATTACGGTAGAGCCTTATGAATACGCGCACGAAGATCGGCTCTACAAGAAAGCGCATATTGCCGATTACGACGGGTACAACATTGTTCTGATCGCTAATCGCTCACAGACAGACGAACCGACTCAGCATCAGCCAGAAAATAAGTTTATGAAGACGATTCAAGTACGCCTTGTTTCCGATTTGAAGAAGTCGCTAGACTGGTATAAGAACGTGCTGGGATGCGACGAAGTGAACGACTCCGGGTACGCAAGACGGGGAGATTCAAACGTGCCGTATCCGGTAATGGAAGTGATTTTACAGCAAGCTGTATCTCCACTGGATGTACATCCGAACGCGTTGTCCGCTAAAGTCATAGGTGTCGAAGGTTTATGGGAAGGCCCTGATTACCCGTGGGATACTTTCGTTCATGTTCCTTGGGAGGATGTTTCGCTTATCGTTGAAGAGGTACGAGCCAAAGGCGGTACGATCGGAATGGAACCGTATGAAAGCCATAATGATGGATGGGTCTTTCTCGATGCACGCATTACGGACCCGGATGGGTACAGCATTGTTCTTGGAGGCATGAGAAGGAACGACGAAGCCTAATACGAAGTAACTCGTCCTTTTAGAATCTAATTAATTAATAACAGCCTGTTGGATTACTCCAGCAGGCTGTTGCTTTATTGAGCATCGTGCCCTGTTAGTTCATAGAATGCTCTAACTGAAATAGGGATTAAGATAAGACGATCCAACGCATAAGCGCTTATGGCTCCTGCACTATACCGGACCAAATCGATGTAGAGAAAGCCTCGCCCGAGAATGAGTCCACCGAGCAGCGTACTCCGGAAGTCGTTTATCCAAGCTGCTTGGTACAACTGGCTGCACTCGATGGCAAAACAGAATCCAAGGCTAAGTATGAAGGTTTGCGGAATGGACATCCGAAATAGGACTGCACGCAAGCCCAAATAGATCATGGCCGCCCATAGGGCATCGCCGAAATGTTCTGCAATAAAATGGGGAAGTACAGAGGCATATTCTCTCGATCCAATCCCTAGAAGGATGGCCACCAAGACCGTCAGGACATACAACCCTCTAGCTCTCATCAGTTCCCTTAAGACTCCTTTTACATATATTGGTGCCGCGAAGCAAGCTCCTCAACTAACGTATCTCGTTCGTTCAATCAATTGCTTAACATGTTCTGAATGTCTTGATAGTCTTCTTCACTTATTTGTACCTTAGGTCCATGTTCCGTGTTTAAGTCAAAGAATTTGCCATTTTCAAACTCATATCTGAAAATCCATATTCCAGAACCAATGTCCTTCGTATTTCCTAACGTATCCATAACCTCTTCGTATGTCATATTCTTAGTTATTTGATTCAATTGAGACGAATTTACTTTTCTTATCCCGTTTGTTAATCCTAGAATTTCAATCTTATTTTCTTTATCGACTGTATGATCTTCTTTAACAATCGCACCTGTTGAGAGATTGTCATCATTATTCGTACATCCGAATAAAACCATCATGCTAGTCACAAAAACTAAAAGCAGCATATTCATGCGGAAATACATTAGACTTCCCCCCCTATTCGTTACCCTTTATACGACTCCCTTTTCATAAAGTTGCATGACCTCCCATTGGCAATTTGAGGATGTTTTTGCCGCTATCCTGCCCGTCAGCTTAATGACAATGAGAGCAACTTCCGTAGTGGCAAGCTGCTCCTTGTATACGCTGAACGTTCAACGTTCCTCATTTACCTTTCAAAGCTTTAACTCCAAATAATTCATACTATATTCTTCTCCTAAGAAATTCATCGTTCCGGAAAATCCATTCAACTCCCACTTCCCATCCGTGCCTGGAGTGAAAATGTATTCTCTTGCCCAGCCCTTTAACTTCGCATCATCGCCGTCATATTGTTCTCTGATGATTAATCTCGTTTGATTAAAGAATTCATTCTCATAGTAGCTCTTATAAACGACTGCACTGGTTATCGTTATTCCTTTATGAAAGACCGTTGGGTATAACATGTTCTGTTGTACATACCTATCTGACTCGGGAGCGGCATCCATATTGTGAATAAATAATAGATCTAGAATATCTCTGGCATGATTTCCGAACTCTGCGGCAAAAGATTTCTCTAATTCCTGATACTCCTGGTTAGTCACCTTTTCTCTCGACGCTGCATCAATAATCATTTTCTCTTTCTTCTCAATCATCTCGATTGCCGTGTTCATGTCGAAATCAGTGGTCTCTTCTTTTATGGGCTTTATTTGTTCGGATGACTGACACGCAGATAATAACACAACAACCATAACCGTTATTAATAAATAGAGTTTCCTCACGTTTGCTGCTCTCCCCCATCCATGATTGGACTAATGGTTAACCACGATCAATCGTTCTGTTCCATCTTAACAGTTCTCCTTGAAATTGGTATGTAATAGTTAGACGTTGCACATGTCGTTATGTTGCAGGACAACGCCAGCTAACGCAAACAGGCCGCCTCCCTCGGCAGCCCGTTCCAGCTTTATTTGATCAGCGTGACTCGACCGAGGTAGAAGCCTCCGAGAAACACAGTTGTGATTAGGACGAAATGCAGCAGAAGCCAACCTAGCCGTCCGTAATTCAAATGCGCTGCGTTGATTGGCTTTCTCATGACGCCTGGAACGATAATGCGCCCTTTTTTCTCGATACAACGATCCCTTACATCACCGTAAGATACATTATCTGCCTGCAGCAAAAGAGGCTGCCGTGTTAATCGGCAACCTCTAGCAGTGAGCTATCGCGCTCTATTCACTCCATTTATTTGTCGCGATTATTGCCACCTTGCTTGTCTTGTTTCAATTGATTCTGATTCGCCTTCGAATTCGCATGAGCTTCCTTCTTATCCGCCTTCTCCTGCATCTTGTTCTGCATGTGCTCCGCTTTTAAGATTTCCATCTGCTTCTTACGCTCCGCTTTCAAGATTTCCTTTTGCTCCTTGAGAGCCTCTTTTTGCTCAGCGTTTGCGTCGTCCGCCTCTTCATTGCCTTCATCGTCTTTATCCGTTACCGCATCGATTTTGGTTTGAGCTAGATTGTCCTCGGATTTCACGGTTGCAGCACTCGTGGTCTCCGTCACTTGAACTTGAGTCTGCTGATCGTTCGATGCTTCCAACGCATCAAGCTTCTGAGACAATTTGTCCAGTCTATTGTTAATATTCCGTTCCAATTTCGCTTTTGCAGTGGGATTGGTCACATTGCCCATGGCATGCGTCAAGGCTTCGATGTTATGGCGAATATGTTCGGTAATGGCTGCCTTCCTCTTCGCTTCGTCCTTGTCCTCAGAGTCTGATTTATCTGCCTCGTCATCCTTGGGAGGAGTAACTATCGCCGTGAGCAGGATGGCCAGCGATTGGTTCGTGATGGCGTTGTTCAGCGTGTTTGCTGCAAGATCGGTTTTGCCTGCTTCCAGCTGGTCGTTCGCTTCCTCGATCTTATCTTGAGTGAGCGAATCCAGCAGTTTTGCTCTCTCCGCACTGTCTACCGTGAGGACAATTTGGATTTTCTCCGCTAGAGAAATAAAAGCCCTGATTAGACCCTTAGGCGCATCCGCCGTCCATGTGAGCGTTGGCCCATCGTCCGTAACATTCTGTACTGCGACGGGATCCGTAGTTGCAGACGGAATGTCGGAAGTATCGTTCCCGTCTGCGTAAGCCGTCGTTGCTCCAATGCCCATCGCCAATACACAGGACAGCACGCCGTTTAACATCATCTTGTTCAGCTTTGTAGTTGGTTTCATCATTAGATCTCCTCTGCTTGTATAGTAGTAGTTGTAAGCATTTACAAGGATTCGAGGAGATCTATCATTTTCAGTGGGTAGACCTCATTAGAAAAGCTTAACACGATTTTAATGAAACGAGTTTCTATAATCGATTGGAGATTGATTGGTTTTACTCTTGAACAGGTCGTTTAGGCAACAATCGATCCTATTTACAGCTTTTTTCGTCATTTCGGAATTAGAAATCAAATGGTTGTTATGTAAATAAATGCATCTTTTGGAGCAGAGTCTGTATAGTCTAAAATTGTAAGCGTATTCATCAATGACAAGGATGGTGGTGCATGCTAAGAGATAACCATGAAAAGGATTATTGTCGGTAGGTACGATGTCCAATTGTTTAGACAATTTACAAGAGGAGGATTTATGATGAAGAAGAAATTAGGATTTCTATTTGCAATGTGTTTGACTCTTTTATTGGTGCTTCCTGCCTCCGTGTTCGCTGCTACGGTCGATGTTAATTTATACGATTCTCTCAACGACAAGATGCTGACAGTCAGCATATATGCATACGACGAAACCCACCAGCCTTCATCCGAGGCACCGACTGCCGTCAAAGCAACTTTGATGAGCGGATCGCCAGGTTCTTATGTATATCAAACGGTCTATCTCACATTAACGTCCTCTAATCCGAGTCAAGGACTATATGTGTATACATCCAATACGCTGCCTTCAGGATGGACTGTCATCGAGATTGCAGCTAACTTCAGCATGATCTACGCCGGCAAATCGGCCAATTATCCGATCACTTAATTCATTGGCACGCAATTGAACAGAAGGAGGCGTCCAGCCTCCTTCCTCTCACATTCTCATTCCATTATATTATGATGAATTTCTACTGCTGCGGAGCCATGTTGTTGTAAATGTTCGTCGCGTTGACCTTGCCCGTGCTGATGTCATCGGTCGTGAAGCCGGACACGATGTTCCCTACTTTGAATTCCTTCTGCAGCAGCTCTTCGGAAGGTTCAGCGGCCGTTGGGCCGTCGATGCCCATCTTCGTCTCCGGCGTCACGGTCACCCACAGATCGCCGACTTTGAAGCTCTTGCCGTCCTCGCTTACTTCTGAGATGACGCCGTCAATGTTGACCGCCACCTTGCCCATGGTCGGCGGCTTCGTCGTTACGTTAGCCGCAGGTTGAGACGAAGGCGTCGACGCCGGGGAGTCCTGATTGAGTGTGATCAGGCCCACCGCTAGCACCGCGCACGCCGCAATGCCAACCGTCCAGCCCATTACTTTTCTCTTCTTCGCCAATTCCATAGTCATCGTCCCCTTATGATTGATTAATTTGTTATAGGTTGCTTCTTGAAAATGCTCACTCGTCTTCAAATGGGACATTGCGGACTTATAAACAGACTTCTTCATCCTCCATGCCTCCAATCTTCTCCTTGAGAATCGCCCGCCCTCTCGCCATCCAAGTCCCCACCGTGGCCGGTTTGGCGTCAAGAATCGTCGCGATTTCCTGGATGGAATAGCCCTCGTAATAGTGTAAATGAATCGGGAGCCGATATTTCTTGTCCAAAGCCAACACCGCCTGCAGAACGTCGCTCTCTTCCTTGGGGAGGTAGCTCAGGTCTTCGGGAACCGGGTTGCGGCTGCGGAACCACCCGGCCTTCAGCCTATTTTTGCTTTTATTAATGGTCGCTCGGATGAGCCAAGCTTTCTCGTGTTCGTCATTATCGAATACGGGGTGCTTCTGCAAATAAGCGACGAATACATCCTGCGCCACTTCTTCCGCGTCCGCCGTGTTCTTCAAGTACGTGAAGGCAATCCGTATTAAGCTTTGCGAATAAAGATCCAAGGCCCGTCGCACAGATTCATTGAGCTCGAATGAATTGTACACCTCAGCACCTCCTTTCACTTTCAATACAACTGAGCACACGGTTATTTTTCACGAGAGCGATATTTTTTTGAGAAAATAATATCTTCATAGCTCTAGACGAGCCGCAGCGTGCAAAGGGATGCAGCCTTCAGATAGCAAAAAATCCCGCCTCATTATCGAGACGGGATTCATGAGCGGGATTTTGCCCATTTGTTATTGCTGTTTATCCAGCGCTGCCTGCAGGTCCTCCATATACATCTTAGGCGTATACTCGCTGCTGGAGATGAGCAGCTGCGCATTATTCCATGCGACGGTCTGCGTCTCCGAATCGAATAACGCTTCAAACCATAAAGCGCCGTTCTTGACGCTGTCGATCGTCGATTGCGCCATCTGCGTCAGCATCGGTATGTCGGAAGGCATATGCTGCACGTTAAAGCCTGTGATGACGCCGTTCTCGGCCATCGCTTTGTCGCCGTAGCCGGTGAATACCGCCTTCAGCCATTCCTTCATCGTATCGTCGTATGCAGCAGCCGATAGAGAAGTCGTCAGACCTGCGTTCATCAGCCAATCGTCTCGGGTTCCCTTCCCTTCTGGAACGAGCGGTATGTTGAACAAACCAATCGCATCGGTGCCGATATGGTTCTTGTCCGGGTTGTTGAAGTCCCGAACGCTCCAGCTGCCGGTGTAGAACATGGCCGCTTTCCCTTGCAGGAACAATTCTGACGCTTCATCCATCTCGATTCGGTTCACATTCTTCCCGAAGTAGCCTTGCAGCGCCATCCGCTGCACGATCGCAGCAGCTTCAACAAAACCCGGATCGGTTACCTTGATCTCCTTGCGATCGACCCTCTGCATCACATCGTAGCCGTATTTGCGAATGACATAGCCGTTAATGAGACGGGTAATCGGCCACTTCTGTGCGCCTGACAGCGCAAACGGCTGAATGCCATTGCTCTGGAACACTTCGGCAGCATGCATCAGATCGTCCCATGTCTCCGGCTCCGGCAATCCGTATCGAGCAAACAAGTCCTTGTTGTACCAGAAGCCTTCGATATTGATCTCAAGCGGCAGCGCGTACATCCCCTTGCCGCGCACCATCGACTTGAGAAGCTTGACGGCAGCCGGATTCAGTTCATGCTGAAGTCCGATCTCATCGAACAGCCTCTCAATGTCGAGAACAAGGCCGTTATCGGCCAGTTGCTCAAGAGGCCTGCCCGATTCGTAGGAGAAGATCTCCGGCAGATCGTTGCTAGCGGCTAATAGCTGTATCTTTTGCACAAGATCCGATGTATTCACGTTCTCGAACTCATACCTCACCGTCGGATGCTGCTTCTCATACGCACGCGCCTGCTCGCTTATTATCCTCGGCTGCTGCTCCTCCAGATCCGATGACACAAAATGAATCGTCCGCTCCGGATCCGAGATCGTGTTCTGCTTGTCCGACATATAAGAGCTGCTGCCTCCGCAGGATGCGAGAAGCAGACAGCAGACCATAATAAGGCATAATGCCGCCGCGGGCTTCAGCATGGCGGAGCACCTCCTATTCATCGCTAACCTTCGCGGTGACATGCCCTTCCCGATATTGGCTTGGCGTGACGCCTGTATATTTCTTGAACTGCTCGGTGAAATGCCGATAGTTAAAATACCCGACCTTCTTGCTCACATCGTTGACCAGCATGCCCTTGAGCAGCAGCATCTTCGCTTGTTCCATGCGCAGCTTGGTCACATATTTGATATAGGAAAGCCCGACCTTCTCCTTAAACAGCAGGCTGAAGTAGGTCGCATTCATGCCGACATGCTCCGCCACCTCCTGCAAGGTGCAGGACTGCGAGTAATTCTGTTCAATGAAAACAATCGCCTTCTCCACTGCATTGTGGCTCGTCGCTTGCTTATCTTCCTTCATGAAGTTGTGAAGCATCTCCATCTGCTCCTGCAGCCACTCGAACATCTGGTCCCGGGAAGTCATCTCGCCCAGCTCGCGGTATGACACATTTGCCTGCTGCTTAGCGTCCCTGCCCGATTCCCTCGCCACTTGATAGCCGATGTAAGCCAGCTTCAGCACTTCCTGCTCGACCTGCTCCGGACTTAGTCGCTGTATCTCCACTTCATGCTTGTATTGATCCAGCTGCCGCAGCAGTCCTTCTTTATTGCCCGTTCGCATGCAGAAGACGATCTCTTCCTCCCGCTCCGTCAGACCGCTCGGCAGATGCTCTTCGACAGGCACGAACCTTGTCCAGCCCTTCTCCTCCAAGAAGACGGCGTAGCGCAGCGCACGCAATGCTTCCTTGTAGCTCAGACCTGCTTCGGCGATATTCGTATACGTCTGCCCCGACCCGATCGTCACCTGCATCTGCAGCGACAACAGTGTCAAATGCTCCCATAATTCATCGGCTGGAAGCTCGTAATGGATGACGACGCTGACCCACTCTTTGCCGTAAGGGAAGGAGATGATCCGGTAGGATGAATGTTCATCGAGCCGCTCCCCGCGGCCTGTCGCCGCCAGTACGGTAACGCCAGCCGCCCGCTCTGCATTCGGTTCGCCGAACGCCGCCCGCCAGGCGGGAACGGCTTCCTCCCCAAGCAGCAGCAGATCAAGCGCGGCCTTCTCCAGCAGCGCATCCTTATTGGCTTCCAGCTGCGTTCGCAACTGGACATGCTCCTGCTGTCGGCCGATCCGGGCGATCGTCCGCTGGAGCGCCTCGTCGATTTTCTCAAGCGTGATCGGCTTGTCTAAGTAATCGATGACGCCAAGCTTAAGCGCTGTGCGGATATATTCGAATTCGTTGAAGCCGCTGAAGACGATGCATGCCGTGTCCGGCTTCTCCTTCATGATCTGCTCGATCAGCTCAAGCCCAGTTAAACCAGGCATACGGATGTCCGTCATCACAATATCCGGCTGCAGCTCCCGAACCATCTGCCCGGCCGAGAGGCCATCCGCAGCGGTGCCGACAAGCTGAATGCCGTATTTGGACCAATCCACCATCATTTGAAGACCTTGCGTCACAATATATTCATCATCGAATATAACGGCCTTTAGCATGGCTCTCAAACCTCTCTGATTTCATTTGGCCGGAATCGAATCTCGACGGTCGTGCCTCTTCCGAGTTCGCTGCTTACTTGGAGCGAGCTTCGATGTCCGTAATAGAGCATAATGCGCTCCTTCACGTTCGTCAGGCCATATCCCTTCTCTGTTACGCTCGTATCCGCCATCCCGACACCATCATCTTCGACTGTGAAGATAGCCGTGCCGTCTTCCATCGTTCCCGTCAGTCGAATCGTCCCTTCGCCGATCTTCGGCTCCAGTCCATGATAGATCGCGTTCTCGACCAGCGGCTGCAGAATGAGCTTCAAGATCTCCAGACTCATCAGCTCCTGATCGACATCGACGATGTATCGGAAACGGGACTTATAGCGCAAGTTCTGAATGGTCATGTAGTGCTCGATATGCTCCAGCTCGCGGAATACCGGAATCGTTTCCTTGCCTTTGTTCAAGCTGATCTTGAAGCTTTCGGACAGCGCGACCGTCATCTTCGCGATATCGGCGTTGTTCTGCAGAATCGCCATCCAATAGATCGAATCCAGCGTGTTGTATAGAAAATGCGGCTTGATCTGCGCCTGCAGCGTTCGAAGCTCCGCCTCCCGCTCCTTCAACTGCGAATGAATGAGCCGCTCGTTCAGCAGTTTGTTTTCGGACGAAATTTTCCGAAACGTTTCGCCGATCGCGCCAACTTCATCCTCCTCGAATGACGTCTCCTGCACGGACGTGCCGGAGCCTTTGGACCAGTCCACCATCATTTTCTTCAATTGAAGCAGCGGCCTTGTAATGCTGCCGGATACGAACAACGATAACAGTATCGCAACCAATGCAATGAACGCGGCGATCAGCATCGTGACCGTCGTAATTCGATTGGAATCCTGCAGCAGCACACTCGCTTTCACGACATGGAGGAAGGTCCAATCCGTCGTCGAATTGCGATAACCGACCGTGAGATAGCCGTGCTCATGCAGATTGCGAAGCACCGCTGTTTCGTTATCATCCCAATTGATCAGCCCCGAGATCGAGGCGTTCTGCGCATACACGCTGCGCGTGACATAACCCGTTGTGTCCAGCACGATAAACCCGCTGTCCTCTTCATCATTCATCGCCTGCTCGAATATGGTGCTCTTCAGGTTGATGACCAGCAGCCCGATCGGACGGAAATTCGTCGGATCGCGAAGCAGCTTCACGCTGGAGAAGGAATCGCTCGGATTGCGCGATGTGCTGGATTGCAGCACGTTGTAGCTGAAGAAAACCTCCTTGCCGCCTGCGGCGGCGGCCCGCTTGTACCAATCCGTCTGGCCGATCATCGAGCGGCTGGGCTCGTCCGCATAGATGCCTGCATTGGCATCGACGCTTCCGTAACAGACGGAGTGATAACCTCTATCGAATAAACAAATGGAGTCGATATGGCGCGTATCGATCAGATTGCGCACGACCATATTTTGAAGACGATTAGCCGTCCGTATATCAAGCACATGACCATCTTGTTCCGCGCTTGCCTTGAGCTCCTCGCGGAGCTGGTCATTCGCCAGTATCAATCGATGCATGTTAATGACATTGCGAAACAACAGGTCTGCAACCTCGCTAGCCGTCTTCAAGTTATGCTCGTTGTTGTCCAGATGGTTATGCACGATCGTATCCTTCGAGATGTTGACCGAAATCGCGCCAAGAATAATAAGCGGCGGCACGGACAACAGTACGACAGCGAGCAATATTCGTGTACGCAGTCTGCGAGGGCGAAACTGCTTAAGAAGCGAAATAAGAGAATATGAACGCATCCTGCTTGAGCTCCTGTGGCCGTTTGGCCTGTAATAAGAGTTGATTTATCCATTGTAAACGAATACATACGGATTATCACGGCGCACATTTTTCAGGTGGCATGTCTGGTTTTTTTGGGTGCAAGACGAACGAGTGCCCCGGCCGGCGCAGGAAACTGACATCCATGCAAGCTTGAACGACAGCCTTCATGAGAACAAGTAAAGCTGTCTCCAGTGCATTTTACATGCAGCTAGGACAGCTCTCCTCGATTTATTATCGCTATCCTATATAGGAAGCGCTCATATCCGCCAAGCCATGCAGCACACTCTCGCATTGCTCGGCTGCTTCTGCAATCTCACGGGAAGGCGCGACTTCGGCCTCCAGTACGATTCGTGCGGATGATTCGCCGATCCGGATGACGAACGCTCCCTCCGGCACTTCCCATCTGCTTCGCTCCGCGTTCCACGTGCTGAACGATCGCGGGGTGAGCAGCATAGACGCACGAATGGTGCCGCCCGCCGCTGCTTCAAGCTTAGCGTAGTTCCTCAATTGGACTGGCGGTTCACCGGCGCTGCTTGGGTATCGGACATACAGCTGCGGAACCGCTTGACCATCACGTTCGCCGACGTTGGATACGTCGAATGCGACCTGTACGCACGGGAGACCTTCGTTCTCTACCTGCTTAATCTCGAGCGCGGAGTAACGGAATGACGTATACGATAAACCGTGCCCGAATGGGAACAGCGGCTCTTCTTGTTCGTCAGTGAACCAACGGTAGCCGACCTTCAGTTTCTCGGAATAGACGGTGTCGAGCCCGATGCCCGGGTATTGTCCCTTGCTCGTCAGCGGGCCTTGCCGTTCTGACGTTGGGAAGCTGATCGGCAAGCGGCCTGAAGGATTCGTATCGCCGAACAACACCTTCGCAATGGCCTCCCCGCCTTGTTGTCCCGGATACCATGCTTCGATTGCCGCAGCGACTTGTTCCAGCCACGGCATCGCAACAGGTCCGCCTGTATTGAGCACGACTATCGTCTTCGGATTGGCAGCCGCAACGGCCGCAATCAATTGATCTTGCTTCCCTGGCAAGTTCAAATCCGGTTTGTCGAAGTTCTCGGTCATGTAGTCGTTCACGAACACGATTGCCGTATCCGCAGCGCTTGCGGTTCGAACGGCTTCTTCTATTAGATGCTCGTCGCATCCCGCATACCATTCCAATGCGATAGAGGGAAGCGACGCGGCCTCTCCATTAACAGCCTTATAGTGCACTTCGACATTCACGCTTATACCAGCTTCCAAGCGCTTCCTTCCGATTGAATAGAACGATTGGAATTCCCAGTTATCAAGGACGAGCTCTCCGGCGATGTAGAGACGGGTTCCGCCAGATGAGGGAACGTAGAAGGTGTATTCGGCGCTGGCGCTTGGTATCAGCGAGCCTGTCCACTTCGCCGATGCCGTGTGCGGCACGCCGTCGAACTGCCAGTTCAGACGAAGGTGCGGCATGGAGCGCATACTTGTTGGCTCGCCGCTCAGGTCCGATGAATCGTAGGACGACATCTGGAGACCGTTCTCGAATGCCTCCGGCGGAATCGTCAAGCCTGCGTTCGGCGATGGATAGATGAACGAAGGCCCGACTGGAACAGGCGCGGTTCCTGGCGCGTAGGCCACACGCGTTGCGGTGCCGGCACGGCGCTGAATCGCCGCTAGCGGAGTATCGACGCTGGCGTTCGGGACATGGGCGCTGCCGCCGCCGGATGCTATGGGGTTGGCGGCAGCTTGTCCGATGACGGCGATCGTACCTCCGACTGGTGCCAGCGGCAGGACGTTGTTATTTTGCAAAAGGACGATGGATTCTTCTGCTAGATAAAGCGCCTCTTCATCATGCTTGGTATAGACGGCATTGTCTTGCGGCGCTGCCTCCCGCTCGCGATCGAAGAAGCCGAAGTTGAACATCTGGCCGAGTATCCGTCCTGCGCTATCGTCAATCATCGCTATGGACACTTGGCCGTCAGCCACGGCTTGCTTCAGCGGCTCGCCATAGAACCGCTTATGCGGGATCGTGAGCTCGTAGTCGAGACCAGCGTATATAGAGGGGACGGTGCTCTGTGTCGCCAGGAAGTCAGAAACGACGAAGCCGTCAAACTGCCAGTTGTCCTTTAGCACCTGACGCAGCAGAAACGTATTCTCGGAGCCGTATGTCCCATTGATCCGATTGTAGGAGGACATGATGGACGCGGCATTCCCCTCTCGTACTGCCGCCTCGAAGGCTGGAAGATAGATTTCTCTTAGCGTCCGCTCATCGATGATGCTGTTCTGGGAGAGACGGTCCACCTCCTGATTGTTCGCCGCATAATGCTTCACGCAGGTCATGACGCCTTGTTCCTGAATGCCTTGAATGACAGCGGTGCCCGTCGCCGCCGACAGCAACGGATCTTCGCCGTAGCCCTCGAAGGTTCGTCCGTTCAACGGTGTGCGGGCAATATTGACGGTTGGTCCGAGCAGCAGCGAGGTTCCTCTCTCCTGTGCGTCCTTGCCTATGGTTTCGCCATATAGGCGGGCGGCCTGCGGATTGAAAGTGGCTCCTAGCGCGATCGGGGCAGGTAGCTGCGTGCCTACCGTTTCATGCGGGCCTGTCACGCCGCCTGGTCCATCGTTCAGCTTCAAGGCAGGAATGCCAAGCTCTTCGTTCGGCTTGCCGCCGTTCATCAGCGCAAGCTTGTCCTCCAGCGACATCGCTGCGAGCAGCGCCTCCACTCGCTGCTGCGTATCAAGCGAGCGATTCATCCATGGCTTCATCGTCTGTTCATCCTCTCTCTTCGTCCTCTATCGTTCTTCGATTGCATGTAGTGGCGGAATTGCGATATCCTTATTGTGACGCTTTATTAGAGCCGCAACAATTCTGTAATTACGGTTATTATTCTCCGATTTACAGATCATCGCGCATAAGGAGCAATCCCTTCGATGAACCATCAAGAGCTTGATTACTATCTAAGAGAGATCAATGAAATAGAAGCGAAGCAGCTGGAGACGAAGAGGAACGTCAACGATATACCGTCCGCGCCGCAGCGGCCGGAGGAAGGCTGTTTCCGCATGCCGGACTCTCCCTTCTTCACAGATGGGCCTAGCCACATTCGCAAACATAACCGGTTCGCGCCGATGCCGCTCCACTATCATGATTTTATCGAGCTGAACTATATTTATTCGGGAACGTGCAGACAGTCGATTAATGGCGAGGACGTCGTGCTTCGGGAGGGGCAGGTGTGCCTGCTTGATTCGGAGGTTGTGCACAGCATTGAGGCGATGGGCGAGAACGATATTCTGATTAATATCATTATGAAGAAAGAAACGTTCACTTCATCGTTCTTGACCCGATTCGGCTCGCGCGGGATTGTATCCGATTTTCTGGCGAATGCGATTATCGAGAATACGAACCATAACCGCTATATGGTGTTCGAATGCGGGGATCATGAGGAACTGCATTGGTTCATGCGAAGCTTGATGTGCGAAGCGTTCGGCAGCAGAGCGTATGCCCAGGAAATGATCTACAACTACATCATGCTGATCTTCACGGAGCTCATGCGGGTATACACGGTTCGTACGAATAACGTTGGTGGTGAGCACGCGGATTCACGGGCGGATCTTATTCAAGTGCTCGATTATATTGAACGCAACTATCGGGATTGTACATTGACGGGGTTATCGCGCGCCTTCAACTTTAATGCGAATTACCTCGGGAATTTGCTGAAGCGGCGGACTGGCAAGACATTCATCGAACTGGTCAAGACGCAGCGGCTTATTCAAGCGGCGGGCTTGCTCGCTAACACGGATCGCGCGGTCGAAGATATTGCGGAATCGGTCGGCTACAGCAGTCTCGGTTTCTTCTACCGGATCTTCGCTGAACAGTATGGCGCCACGCCGATGGCCTATCGGAATGAGAAACGGAGCGGCGGTCGTGGATGAGTATATGGCAGGAGTCGTGCGTCGTGCGTTGTATGCGGTGCGGCTCGGCGGAGGCGACAGTCAGCATGCGATGGCCATCGCGACGCTGGCGCGATAAGTGTGGGGAAACCCCTATTATTCGTCGCTGGGATGGGACTACGCAAGTTTAAGTGTGTCAGAACCACCCTTAAACCACCATTATGCGCGGCAATCGAATAGTTGCAGAACGGTAAGCGTGGATATACCACACTTCATTCACTTTAGTGGGAACTGGCCAACGATTAACTGTGGCTATGCCCCGCTTAATCAGCGCACAGTCCGATTAGTAGGCGGTTCATTGTCACGAAGAAGGTCGATAGTTAAATCAGGAGGCGAATTCGATGAAAACGAAACCGAATGAATGGCCAATTGTATTGTTCGAGAACCAACAAGTGTTTGAAGAGTGGCTTGCGGAGCATTATGAAACATCGCCTGGCATCCGGCTGCAGATTGCGAAGAAGAATTCAGGAATCGAATCGGTTTCCTATGCGGAAGCGCTTGATGTTGCCTTATGCTACGGCTGGATCGACAGCCAGAAGGAAGCGTTGGATGACAAGACGTGGCTGCAGCGGTTCTCGCGACGAGGGGCGAAGAGCATCTGGTCGAAGGTTAACAAAGACAAAGTAGAACTGCTGATCGCCGAAGGCCGCATGAAACCCGCAGGCATGCAGGCCATTGAGACTGCCAAACAGAACGGGCTGTGGGATAAAGCGTACGAATCGCAAAGCAATGCCTCGATGCCGGATGATTTTTCCAGCGCGTTGGAACAGAATGAGAAAGCGAAAGCCTTCTACGAAACGTTGAATCGGCAAAATAAATATGCGATCTTGTTCCGCATTCACAATGTGAAGAAGCAAGAAACGCGAGAGAAGAAGATTAAGCAGTTCGTGGAGATGCTGGAGAAAGGCGAGAAGATCTATTCGTAGAGCAGGCAGCCCATGGGCCGCATATAGACATAGTCGGCTAATTGTTAACCTGCAATCAGCGCCGATACGGTATAACCGAATCGAGACATGTTCGCCCCGCGAACGCGGACGACAACGGATACGAGCAGTCGTTTCGCTGTCTCGTCAGGCGTCAACTGCAGCCGTAAGTCGCCATTAATTAGCGCCATCTCGCTCGGATTCCGATCGAACGTACCGTAGGAGTTCGGAGCTACCAGTATGGTGGAATTGCTAAGCGCCGCCTCTAGGCCGAACAATAGCTCCTCCCTATCTTGCTGGATGGCGAATTCCACGGGAACGATGACCAGCACGTCTTCGGTTGACACCGCGTTGCGACCCAGGTCTACGACTCCGCTTGCCGTCAGCAACCGACTATTATCAGGCAGGGTAACGGTAAATGCACGCGAGCGTACGATATTCGTCGGAGGAATTATTATCGGCGCAAGCTCGGTTATGATCTCGGTCCGTCTACTCGATCTGGTACAGGCTGCCGATCGTGATCGTCTGGCAGCGGAAAGCTTCGTGCTGTGCCGCTTGCGCGGTTTTCTTAATGTCGGCATTCCGGCATTCCCCTTCCAAGGCAAGATGGAATACTGTATGCGAACTCGATTGTGCGCGTGAACATTGCTAAGGAAATGGCAGAATGGATGGGCTGACGGAAACGTCAGTCACTAAGATAAAATTCGCCTCTGCCGCCATAGGTAGCGTATAGTAGAAGCAGTTGAAAATATATGCCAGGAGGCTGCAGCCATGTCACAGGAAATTTGGATTAACCTGCCGGTCAAAGATGTCGAGAGGTCCACTGCCTTTTTCAATGCGATTGGACTCCATGCAGTGAACGTTGGCAGCGTGAGAGCCAAGCTTGATATAGGCCAAACTACGATTTTGCTCTTTCCGGATGCGACGTTTGAGAAATTTACTGGATCTAGAATCGCAGATACTTCCCGCAGCGCAGAAGTGATATTTTCCATTGGCGCTGACAGCAGAGAAGAGATAGATGCCTTTATCCAGAAAGTAGAGCTTGCTGGAGGAAGCATCTTCGGCAAGCCGAGTGAAACGGACGGCTGGATGTACGGCGCAGGCTTCGCCGACCTGGACGGTCACCGCTGGAATCTGCTGTACATGGATGAGAGCAAGATGCCGAAACGCTAATAGAGATACGCCGGTCGCCTGCTTAAGGTTATCGGCGTTTTGTACTTTTCCACTACAGATTCCAAGGCAAAACTCAACCTTCGATTAATCCCAAGTATCTTACTTCTTCACCATTTAGTTTTACGAGTAATATGGGTCCACTTTTCTTAGTCGGCTCGTAAAATTCTACTCCTACAGGAAGTTTCGTCGCCATTCCGTCTTCAAAATTCAAACCCTCTTTATATTGCTGTGTAATCGTTCCAACCTTCTCTCCAGCTGTTACCTTTTCTTGTTGCACCCACTCCACCTTACTTGCATTGCCGTAAATAACGCCTTTGTATTGAAAAATGTCTGCGTCCGGATCTTGAGCGATTATTTCCTGTGCTGTCGGATTATGAGTAGCCTCCGTCATTGAATCTTCGGAATGAATCGCTTTCGATTGATTACAACCCGTAAGCAGCAATAAAGCGATTAACAATGGAATCATGATCTTCATCAACATAGTCCCCCCTCATAAATATACCAACGTTCACTTTGCTCGATTTGTTCCTGATTAAGCGTTGCCAATTCGTGCATGGCATTGGCTGTCCTTCGTTTGCTACAATGTGATTGTTGGAAATTGAATGCTCATTAGGAGGAAACGCATATGAATAAACGTCCGCTCGGCAAAACGGGCCTGCAGGTCAGTGAAGTCAGCTTTGGCACATGGGCGATCGGAGGCTCATGGGGTCAGACCAATGAAGACGAATCGCTTCGCGCGCTGGACAAAGCGATGGATGAAGGCGTTAACTTCTTCGATACAGCCGACGTTTACGGCGACGGCCGAAGCGAGCGTTTGCTTGCTCGCGCCACCAAAGGCAAGGAAGACAACATTCACATCGCGACGAAGTTTTGCCGCCAAGGGGATATTTTCGCCCCGGAGACCTATTCGGAGCAGCGCGTTCGTCAGTGGTGCGAGGACAGCTTGAAACGGCTCGAGCGTGAAACGATTGATCTGTATCAGATTCACTGCGCGCCGTTTGAGATTCTGAAGCAAGGCGCCGTGTTCGAGGTGCTGGACAAGCTGAAGCAAGAGGGCAAAATCCGTGCCTACGGCGTCAGTGTGGAAACGGTTGAGGAAGGGTTATTCTGCCTGGAGCAATCTGGCGTAGAGGCGCTGCAGATCATTTTCAACATCTTCCGGCAGAAGCCAATCGCGGAGCTCCTTCCACGTGCGGCGGAACGCAATGTCGGACTGCTCGTTCGCCTGCCGCTCGCAAGCGGTCTCTTGACAGGCAAATTCACGGCGGATGCGACGTTCGAAGCGGAAGATCACCGGAACTTCAACCGCGACGGTGCGGCGTTCAACGTGGGCGAGACATTCGCGGGGCTGCCATTCGCCAAGGGCGTTGAGCTTGCATCCCAGCTTGGCTGGATCGCGGAAGGCCGCGGCAATATGACGCGCGCCGCACTTCGCTGGCTGCTGGATTTCAAAGAAATCACATGCGTGATTCCCGGCTTCAAGAACGTTCGCCAAGTCGAGGACAACCTCGGCGTGCTGGCCGCTAAGCCATTCAGCGCGGAAGAGCAAGAGCGACTGCGGACGTTTTACGAGGAACAGATCCACGATCATATTCGCGGTCCATATTAAAGCGTGAAAGGGAGCCTTCGGGGCTCCCTTTTTTGGTGTTGCGTCATTTATTCAAATAAATCAATATATTCCGGTACTCTTGATTTCAATAACTCTATCAGCTCTTCATTCATATATTCACATTCACCATAACGGTTGCAAAATACTCAGGATTTTAGTAAAGTATATGCAAAGAGTCGAATGGAGGAATTTGTTATGAATAGCATAGTTGTACCCGTCTCAGCACTGGATGTAATTAAAAGCTGCTTCCCCTTGAAAACTCGTGCTCAGATCGCAACTATTGTTGAACAAGCGTATCCTTTGACAAAAGAAGCCATTAAACATACGACGATATTAAACTCGGATTTAGGAAAAAGACATGAAGGGTATTTAAGACCACTCGCTATAGCATTTCTAATACAACAATCGATTGATCGAGGAGAATTACAATGCACTTATGATTTCGATTATAACAGAAACAAAAGCCATAAATTTATTGTCATTGAGAAGGGTAACGCAAGAATGACAATAAGTCAGGTCGATAATAAAAATAAAATTGCTAGACCTGCTTACTTTAGAAAGAAGAAACAGGTTGCGAATCAAGCTTACTTCAATTATGGTGGAGATCCAGTCTCAGTTGACGACTCTCATATATTCCATTTACTCTTAACATTCAGCAGCGGTGGAGATATGCCTCAATTTATAAACATTGGCATGCCTGGAGAGAAAGGATGGATCGAACGGATCGACATATTAAATGAGATGCACATCTTACCTTCTTTGCACGACTATGTCGAGCCTGAGGTCACGATAGAACCTGAACAGTTAATTGAACTTAAGAAGTTTATTGAGAAGGTGGAGGGCAATGGAAGCTAACAAACGCTTCTCACAATTTGTCCCTGCGAGACTAATTGCAGCACGAGAAGCCCGAGGATTAACACTTACTGACTTAGAGGAAATTATCGAAATATCCCACCAAGCAATTTCGAAATATGAGAAAAGTAAAGCCGTTCCTAGCTTTGAAACACTTGAGAAGTTCTCAAAAGTCCTACATGTGCCCGTAGCATTCTTTTATAAACCCGTCACTGTTGAGAATCAATCTGTCGTCTTCTTTAGAAGTAAGTCGATGGCAACTCAAAAATCCAAGAATGTACATGCAAATAAAATTGTCATGATGCAAGAAATCACAAATTATCTCGATCAATTCCTTAACTTTCCGGTCATTGATATCCCAAGAGTTATTGAACGCGAGAGTTATATCCCTACTGACTTTAATGAAATCGATTCTATAGCATCTGATCTACGTGCAAAATGGGGATTAGGAAACGGTCCAATAAGTCATATGGTTTTATTATTAGAAAAAAAGGGAGCAATAATTGCTCGTTCGCCCTTTTCATCCTATTCAATTGATGCGTGCTCGATTTGGGAAACAAATGGACGTCCATATATTTTGCTAAGTGATGATAAAACATCAGCAAGATCAAGATTTGATATCGCACATGAACTAGGGCACCTAGTTCTTCATTCTCGACTAAAAAAGACGGAGTTTAATAAAAAAGACATTTACAAACTTATCGAAAAAGAAGCTAATCGCTTTGCAGCTTCATTCCTATTGCCAAGTTCAAGTTTTGGTACAGAAGTTGTTTCGACTTCAATTGATCATTTTATTTCTCTAAAAAAACGCTGGAAAGTCTCTATTCAAATGATGGCTTATAGAGCAAATTCATTAGGGATATTTAGTGATTACCAACATGTTTATATTCGTCAAAAATTAGCTAAGGATAACATGCTGGTGAACGAACCATTAGATGAAGAACTACCTTTTGAGGAAACTTCATTATTAAAACAAGCAATAGAAGCTCTTGTGGATAACAAGGTGAAGACGAAGCAAGACATTATATCGGACCTGTGTTTTTCACAAGATTCAGTTGAATCAATCACAAACGTTAAACGGGGTTACTTCTCACATGATGACACTGGTAAAGTAATTCATTTAACATTTAAATAAGCAATAAGCCCACCAACTCAAATGAAGTGCACCCCTTACGCTGGACGACATTTCAAACCATGTCGGCATCAACAAGCATTACTTATGCCGACTGTTCCAGAAATCGGAGCAGACGTCTCCGTTCGCCTACTTGCGAGATCGAAGAGTGGACGCCGTGCTTACGCTGCTGCGCACAACGGACATGCCCGTCCATGATATCGGGAAGCAATGCGGCTTCGATAGCTCCAGCTACTTCGGCAAAGTGTTCCGCGAATATATGAACATGACGCCAAAGGAATATCGGACGAAGAAGTCTGAGTTCCCGTTCGATGCTGTGTATTACAAGCGTTGATTGCTAGTTTTTCCTTCTAAGTAACTTGTACAAAGATAAAAAGGCCGCATCTCGGTTCATGACCCGAAATGCGGCTTTTCTCGCGACGGTTATTGGATACATAAAGAGTCCTCTTTACACTGCCCATTGCCCTGATCTATCACCCCTACCATTTCACGAAAGACCTGTTCCCAGTCTCGATTGGCATTTTCAATTGGATAAGTTGGGCAAGGCAACCGGTCCAGCAAACCCAATTCGATCCGCTTGCGGTTCTCCATAAAACGTATATGGTCCTCCGTTGCAAAATTAGGCTTGGACCGGACAGAAGAGATCCAAACCTGCTGCTCCCGCACGCTTGGCTGCTTCAAATAGATCAGCACCGGATTCATAGCTGCAATCTGTTTGGCGATACCTTGGATATGCTGCTCGATCTCACGATCAGTCGCTCCATAATGTCGGAGCAAATCATGGATCTGATGCTGCAAGAACACCGCTTCTAACACATATACCGTCTCCGAGGTGCTGGCAAGCTCAGCGAAACGTGCCTATTGCCGTTGAACCGAATAGGTATACTCGTCCATGGAGGCTGCAGGCGATTTGGTCCAGCACAGCTCGCGAGACCTCAGTTCGGCGTAGAGTGCACTTACCTCAATGACTCCCTCTAAATCACGATAAGGAATCAGATAATGGCGGCCATCCTTTATTGCCCGCGAACGGATTACGTCCGCCATTCCCGAGTATCGATCGAGCAGATTGTCATATTCCTCGTCACGATAGAAAGCATGCCAATTCAAGCTCGCGGGATGCTCCTTGGCACCTTCATCATAGAAGCCAGACCGTATGCCCTACTCCACAAGATGGCGCTGTAATCGTTCAGCCAACGTCGATTTCCCTGTACCGCATAACCCTTCACCAAGATCAATTTGCAATCGCTTCGCATAAGCTCCCCCTGTAACGACAATGAACAAGCCCACCTATTATTCGGATGCCCCTGCCTCTATCAAATCACACTTCAAAGACTTCGCCCTGCTTCGCCTATAGTTTACCATCGAGGAGGATCACATTGAAATCAAATAACCCCCATCTGTTCCTAGATAGAGGCTTGTCATCCGTATGGTTGTATTTATGCAAAAAAAAGCGAACCCTATAAGGAACGGATTCGCCCCATTATCCTAACCTACCTCATATTCACCTTTAATGACGAAGAACGATCCCCGAATCGTCCCTGCAAGCTTGGACTTCTGCCTAGCGAACTTGAACTTACCCAGCTCCGCAGGAACTTCCATCCCCTCGGAGAGCTTAAACCCCACGGCCCGCTTCTTAGGATCATCGACGGTGTACAACACGTTGATGCCAAGCCCATCCTCGTAGAAGACGAACGCCCATCTGATATTCTCCACTTGAAAAAGCGACGTTTGAAGCGGTTTGGCCGCAAACTCGATATTGCGCTCTTCCTTTAGAACCCGATTCACATAATCCAACGTTTCTTGACTCTCGCTCGCTGGCACCACCGTGAATTCATGCTTGTATTTGTTCATGAAATAACGGGCTTCATTCGCGCGCAGACCGGCAAGCGCATCAGTTACTGGCGAAGTTTCCAGACCGGCTGTAGACACATTCTTGAAATCAACGATATAGGACATTGTTTATCTCTCCTCTAATAAAATTATAGTTTGCGATAGCTCGGGCGCAGTGCCCACGAGGCAATGTTCAGCGCTGCATAGAAAAGCGGCAGGATCAGATTGAAGCCATAATCGCCATAATCGTCAGCGAGCGCATGGGAGAAAGCCGCGCCAGTCATGAGAAAGAAAATGCCGGCGTGAGCCCATTCTTTGATCCGCGGAAATCCTGGTGCAACGATGGCTAGGACGCCAAGCAGCTTCCAAGTCCCGAGGATGTTCGTGATATACAGCGGGTATCCGATATCTGTAATCAGCTCTACATTGCCCCCAAATCGCATCAACTGCCCAATGCCACTTAATGCAATCGATACGGCGAGCAGTAGGGTGACCGTCCAATAGGCAATCGTTTGTGCGCGAGACTGAGATTTGAAACTTACGGCGTTACCGGTAATGGTATTTGTACGCATGCGCTTACTCCTCCAAGCTTCAGATTGTATTTTATCCAAATGATTTCTATAGGACACCATTTGGTGTCGGTTTGATTATAAGACACCGAATGGTGTCCAGTCAATAGGCCTGATTGAAAAAAGCATACAAAAAAAGGATGAAGACTAAGCTTCATCCTTTAAAATCTCTTATTAATTAGTGCTCTTTATTGTGCAAGACTTGCTCGATTCGCTTATCCGGCACGAACCAGACTACGGCAACAAGTACGAAGAAGAAGCCGGATATCCAGGAACTCACATATGCCGTCAGGACCGCGGTCAAGTAAAGCAGAGGAGATAGTTTCCCTTTCCAATCTTTCCCGATGAGTCGGACGAAATGAGGATCATGGGCATGCTGATTGAAAATCCCGCGCTGAAGCAGACGATATGAAGATGCCGCTAGCAGCAGAATAATGCCATACAGCGCTGTTGGAGTGGCAGCAAAATGGCTGTCTCCCATCCAAGCGGTCGTGAACGGTATAAGGGACAACCAGAAAAGCAGGAGCAGGTTAAGCCACATCAACCGCCCGTTCATCGTTCGAACCATGTGCAAGAGATGATGATGATTGTTCCAATAGATGCCGACATAAACAAAACTGAAAATATAGCTAAGTATTTTGGGGCCTAGTTCGATCAATGAGTGCCAGTCATGGCCTTCCGGCACTTCGAATTCTAACACCATGATCGTAATGATGATCGCCAGCACGCCATCACTGAAGGCTTCCATCCGATTCGCTCTCAGAGTGCTTCACCTTTTCCTCGCATCGCGACTTTTCCCCTACTATATCACATTCTCAGTTCTGTCCCGACAAATTATTAACGTCACTACTGAATCTTCACCGCATCTACTTGTGCACGCAAGCAGAGCTCCGCCGCCAGGAACGCATGCTCCTGCGTCATTGCATTCTCCGTACGGTTCAAGCAGTCCAGAATGAGCTCGCCGAAGAACGGGTAGCCCACTTGTCCGCTGACATGGAAGTGGAATTCGCCTTCTTTGTTCGCCAGATAGACATGATTGCCCGTGCGTTCTCTGCCGATATCGGTGTACTTGCGCAGCTCGATGTACCCTTCCGTTCCAAGAATGAGCGTGCGACCGTCTCCCCATACGCCTAGACCATCCGGTGTGAACCAGTCTACGCGGAAGTAGCCCGTTGCGCCATTATCGCCAAGCAGCGTGGCGTCGCCGAAATCGTCGAGCTCCGGATACTGCGGGTTATTGTAATTGGCGATTTTGCTGTGCAGCACCTCTGCCTTCTTACAACCTGCATAGAACAGAAACTGCTCGATCTGGTGGCTGCCGATATCGCAAATAATGCCGCCATAGCGCTCCTTCTCGAAGAACCAATCAGGTCGTGCCGGCGCATTCAGTCGGTGCGGACCAAAGCCCGTCACCTGAATAACGCGTCCGATCGCACCCTGCTCAATGAGCTGACCCGCATACACGGCCGACTCTACGTGCAGACGTTCACTGTAGTATACCGCGTATTTCTTACCCGTCTCGCGCACCTTCGCACGTGCCGACTCCAGCTGCTCCAGCGTCGTGAACGGCGCCTTATCTGTAAAATAGTCCTTGCCCGCGTCCATCACACGAAGTCCAAGCGCGCAGCGTTCAGACGTAATCGCAGCACCTGCTACGAGCTGCACTTCCGCGTCCTGCAGCACTTCTTCCTCCGAGTCTGCGATTCGCACCTGCGGGTATTGCTTAGCGAACGCTTCCGCTCTCGCACGGTCTTGATCGTACACCCACTTGATCGTTGCACCCGCTTCCAGCAAACCATTGACCATTCCATAGATGTGACCATGGTCCAACGCTACCGCTGCGATAACGAATTGTCCTGGCTGCACGACCGGGTTCGGCTTGCCCTTCGGGGCATAATTCATTCCGTCGTTCGATGACATAGCAATCGTCCTCCCTGTTATCGGTTATCCGTTTATTTGGTTTCCAAGCTCGTTCCGATCGTAATCTGCTGGGTGGCGAAATTCTCCAGATGGCTGCTTTTCTCATAGAAATGCGTAACATGCTTCTTCAGACCTTCCGCCGTATAGAAAGGATCATTCTTCGCCAGCGGAAGCTGCACAAGCTCGCCAGTCGAAGCAGACTTGTAGATGCTCGTAATTAATTCCAGTGTGCTACGTCCGCTCACACCGTCAATGAGGACAGGCGCTCCCGTCTCGATTGCGCTCAGCACGTTGTCGATTTGAGCCGCATGGCCCTGATACGTGAGATCCGGCAGTTCGTTATACAGCTGTGTAATCTGCTGCTTCAGCTCTTCGTCCTTCTTCGGGAATCCATTCTGCAAGGAGCTCGATGCGGTCAGCTTCCAAGGAGCCGAAACCCGCGCCCGCCGTCCTTGGAAAATCATTTGCTGCTCTTCCCCGTGATGCACGACCGAGCTCGTAATTTGACCCAGCGCGCCATTCGGGAATTTGAGCATCGCGATCGATAGATCTTCCACTTCCGCGTTATCATGCGCAACGTTGCTCATGAACGCTTGAACCTGCGTTGGCCGCCCCATCATCCACAGCAGCGCATCGATATGGTGAACCGCATGATTAAGCGTGCAGCCGCCGCCCTCCTTCTCCCAAGTGCCGCGCCACCACAGGTCATAGTAGCAGTGACCGCGCCACCAGAAGGAATCGACTTGAGCATGCAGAATGTTGCCCGCCAGCCCGCTGTCCAGTACGCTCTTCAACTTCATGAGCGGATTGGTGAAACGATTCTGCGCAACGACGGACAGGATCTTCCCGTTCCTCTCCGCTGCCGCAATCATCGCATCGCATTCTTCGAGCGAAGCCGCCATCGGTTTCTCGACGAGAACATGGCTGCCCGCGTTCAGGAAATCGATCGTAACAGGTGCGTGGAAGTATGGCGGCATGCAGACCGACACGATATCAATACCGTCTTCAAGCAGCTCCTTATAGTCCTTAACAACCTTCGCATGATCAAGACCGAACTGCTGCTTCTTCTCTTCTGCCTTCTCCGGATACAGATCGCATAGAGCAACAATCTGACAACGGTCCGTGAACTGCAAGTAACCTTGAATATGAGCCGGCGAGATTGCTCCTGCGCCGATGATCGCTGCCTTCAACATTTGAGCCCCTCCATTGTGGTGATGTTTCTACTTACGATCATAGCCTGCTCTGTCGGTTAATAGTGATCGTCCATAGCGGAGAAAATAACGCTCTGTTGCGGTTTTTCCTTGTACTCGTGTAAGCGCTTCAGTATATTGAAGATAGAGTAAGAATAAGCTGGGGAACTGCAACGAACGGCGAGCTCGGCAGAGGGAGGAAACGGTGATGTCGCTCATTACGCACGGCCTTAACCATGTGCCATTGCATTTTGTCTATCGACGCAAGAGCGTCAACAACCAGCACAAGGAAACGTTCCATTCCCACCTTGGCATCGAGATCCTATACATTCATCAAGGCCGCGGGACGATGATCGTCAATAATAACAGCTATGAGATTAAGCCAGGCATGCTGTGCATTTTCCAGCCGTACCAGCTTCATCATCTTCAGCTTGAGTACGAGGATGATCAATGCTTCGAACGCTCGCTCGCGGTTTTCGAGCCGACGATGTTTGAATCCTATTTTGAACCTTGGCCGGCTCTGCATGCGTTCTATAACTATATCAACATCAACAAGCTTCCCTATCCGTGCATCTATGAGGTAGATGAATCGGGACTGCTGGATCGGATTTTCCGCAACATGCACGAGCAGCTGCCAACGTTGTCAGAATCGGACAGACACGAGGAAGAATCGTTATTCCTAATGAGCGTGTTTCGCGTCATGAAGCAAGCATGGAACAAACAGAACGAACAGCCCGCGGCCGATCAAGGCCGCCGTCGAAACTATCAGGTGGAGCATATCCTCAGCTGGATCGAGGCTAACTATAAACAGCCGTTCCGGCTTGATGACATGGCGGGGGCGCTGCACCTGTCTCCTTATCATCTATCGCATCTGTTCAAGGAAGCTACCGGTGTCAGCATTACGGAGTACCTCATTACGCGTCGAATTCACCAAGCCGTCCTGCTGCTCACCACGACGAATAAGCCGATCTCCTGGATTGCCGAAGAGATTGGCTTAACGAACAATTCGTATTTCTGCAAGCTGTTCAAGACGCATATGGGCATCACGCCGCATCAGTATCGGAAGAAGTGGGCGCGGCAGGGGTAGTTGGTTTAAATCGAATGATCGCTGCTAACAGCAGTAAAACCGGAAATGCGAATCCGAACGTGAAAGCATAGACCGTCCAAGAGTATCTGTCAAACGAGAGCAAATAGCCCATGTCCGGCGCGGCAAGAATGCTTTCCGCTAGAACAACCATTCCCCATGGCAATAAAAGCGGCCGAGAATCCTTAAGTTTGAAGCTTTGACTGAAGGACTCGATCATAATATGGAAACAAATGATCAGCTTGCAGAAGCTCGTGACAAACCAAATGACGGCGATGATCACCTCGATCCGTTGCAAGAATTCTCCGATCTTGATGATTTTGGCCAGTTCAAAGCTCGCATACATATTGCTTGCCGTCATCTCCGCTCCCATGACAAGCAGGCATAATAACGTGATGACGAACAATACGGCTCCTCCGAGAAGCGCCCCCTTAAGAAAGGCTTTTCCTCTCTCCTTGCCTTGCTCTACTTTCGGAAAAATCATAAGAAATATGACAAATTCCAAGCATGGAAAACTGATATAGCTGTACGAGGCATTCGCAATCGGAGAAACGCCGTTAACGAGTACCGGCAGCAAATTATTAAAATGAAGCTCGGGCAAAAGCAATAAAGCAAAAATAATAAACAGGAAAACGATGAATGGATAAAAAATATCCATCGTTCTGGCGATATTAGGGAGCCCGTAGCGAACGCCCATGATGGCAACAAGAAGATACACCAAGTGGATTGCACTGATGGGCGTTTCAGGAAACATGGAACCGGTCAGGAAATCACCGAGATTCCGCATGACCAGAATGGTCAACACAAACACAAACTGAAAAAATAACAGGGAAGCGGCTAATCCCAGCCATCTTCCCAGTACGGCAAAGCAGATTTCAACAATCGTTTTCCCTGGGACGAGGTATGACAAGGCAAGATAAAGGCCGATCAGAATCATTCCAACCAGCGAGCCAAGGATAATAACAATCCATGCATCATTCTTCGCATCGGAAGCAAGCGTACTCGGAATCAGAATAATGGAGGTCCCTATCGTGAACAGGAACACCATCTTCTTGAATTGATCGGCTCTTAATGGATCTCCATTCATCGTGAACCCCTCCCTCATTCTCCTCGTATGGACTTGCCTATCGGTTCGTAAATCGATCGGAGCGGATCCAGCGGACCGGGGACTTCAATCCCCGCGAACATGCATATTAAGAGGATCATCCCCGTTAGTAACGTTGCAAAGAATGCGGCGAGTATCGCCCAAGCACTCTTCTTGATCAAAGAAGGCACCTCGATTGCGAATATAATCACTCCTGCAACGATGACAATGATTACGCCCCACATTAGCCGTACATTACCCCTTCATTCGTTCTTCGATTGACTTCGTCGTTTTGTACATCTGTTTAACCGAGATATTCGGTTGTATTCTTACTTGAATCGTAGGAAACACGGCATCCCAATCGCCTATCGACTTCTTCCAGTAGCCAGGGTATTTGCGCTCGAACAGCTCCCCGAATCCAAAAATATCGGAGTTGTACCGCATCTGCACAATGCGAACAGTCGATGCGATGTGGCTCTTGATTTGTTCTTCGACTCCTCGTTCAACGCGATCGACGGTTGACGGACTGGTAAAATCGAGCGCGCATTGCGCATCCGTTACGACTCCGTCACCTTTCACCGAGATCGATACAATCGGATTGCCGTCCTCCAAGAGCGCCTTCATTTTCGTCTTTGTACGCAGCAGCTCGACGCTTATCGCCCGATGATCGGAGTCTTCTTCGGAACAGGGCTGGAGCAAGACGGCGCTTTTAATATTTCCTTGCGTGAAATTGTACCCAAAGCTCTCCTCTTCGTTTAACCAGCCCATTAATTTGTCTTTCTTAAAGACCGCAAGACCTGCGTAGACAAGACCGGCGCTAGGAAAAATCCGAGCAACATTTTTGGAGGTGTTACCTATCTTGCGGGATCCTACAATGTTCACGCCGGTGAGAACAGCCTCCTTGCCCTTGCTAATAACATTTGAGGTAAACTCGCGAAATTGTACCGCTGTCGTCACTCCCCATGCGATGGACGATACTTCAAGCGAATGCTTGAGTTTGGTGGCGGGCGTTTTATCTAACGGCGTGAATACTTTCAGCACATCCCTCGCTTCCGTTTCGCGGGCAACGATAACGAGGAAATCGCTTCGATATTCATGATCTCTGGAGATGTGATCGAGCACCTTTGCAACACCGCCTCTAGCAAAGTCCTCGCCGAATACGAGCATCTGCAACTGGCCTACATATATTTTCCTTGAGCTCTTTCTTGTCATTTTACGTGCGGCTTCTTGAAAGCTCTGCCCTGTTTCCTGAAACAGGTTAACGGGAGCGTATGCTCCAGAACTGCCCTTCTGTCCCGAAATGGCCTCCACATTAAGCACTTGGTCGGACAGACGAATCCCATCATTCTTTTTATCCACGCCTACTGCGACGGAGACGGCCAATTCGTTCAGTTCACGACGGTTCCAGCAACCGGAGACCAGCGCGGCACAAAGGATTGTGAACATGATCAAGTATAACGCTCTCAACTTGTTACTCCCTCTCTCCGGCCTCGGTTAAATCGCTACGATTGTCAATAGACCCATCGTTATGGATTGCACCTTGCTGTCGGCGCATGAGCTGCCATGGAGCGCGGATTAACGTATCTTTATACTTGGACGGTTGAACCGGGCTGAACGGCGACATGTAAGGGGTCCCGAAGGATCGCAGATTGCATAGATGTTGAATCAGCATGATCACGCCTGCAACAATTCCGAATAAACCCAAACATGCGGCGAGTCCCATCATCAAGAACCGCAGTATTCGAATCGAGATCCCAAAGTTATACGACGGCATTGTGAAGCTTGCGATTGCCGTAATGGATACGACGATGACCATGGCTGCCGATACAATTCCGGCTTGTACGGCCGCTTGACCAATGACAAGCGCACCGACAATCGAGATCGATTGACCGACTGCCCGGGGTAACCGTATGCCCGCTTCCCGCAGCAGCTCGAAAGTTAACTCCATCATTAAGGCTTCGATAAATGCCGGGAAAGGTATCCCTTCCCGCTGTGCCGATAAACTGATGAGCAACTGAGGCGGGAGCATATCGTGATGGTAGGTCGTAATCGCGATGTATAAGGAAGGGCCTAGCAGCGCGATCCCGAAGCCAAAATAACGCAGCCAGCGGATGAGCGTAGAAACATCATAACGCTGGTAATAGTCTTCAGCGGCTTGGAAGAAATGCGTGAACAGCGCCGGAACCAGCAGAACGAACGGAGTTCCGTCTACGACAATGGCAACGCGTCCTTCCAGAAGTCCGGCTGTTATGACATCGGGCCTCTCGCTGTTGAACACGGTCGGAAAGACCGAGTGGGGATTATCTTGTATCCATTCTTCGATATAGCCGCTCTCTAATATTCCGTCTATGTCAATCCGAGCTAATCTTGCGCGAACCTCCTCAATGAGCTGCATCGATGCCTTACCATGTAAATAAAAGATAGCTACCTTCGTCTTCGTTACATGACCGATTCGATATTGCTCCGACCACAAATCAGGGCTGGCGATTCTACGGCGAATCAATGATACATTGGTCATCAAACTTTCCGTAAATCCATCCTTCGGCCCGCGAATGACAGACTGCGAGGTCGGTTCTTCTATGCCGCGCGATTCCCCTCCCTTCGATCCGATAAGGAGCCCGCGATTGTATCCTTCGCATAAGAATACCGTTTCGCCTGACAAGAGCCCCGTTAATAAAGCGTCAAAGTCGTCCGCCTCATGAATCCCTCCGATTGGCATGACATGCTGGTTGAAAATATCAATAATGCGCGCTTCCGGCGCCTTCGCGGCAGACAGAAGCGGAGCGATGATGAATTGGTTAACATAGTCCTGGTCCACCAAGCCGGATACATAGAGCAGCGCCGCGGGTGTCGAATGACTCTCGCCGAAGTCCAGTTCCCTGATCACGATATCCGGACTATCATGGAGCGCTTGCCTAAACTTCGCCAAGTTGTCTTGAAGGCTCGGTCGCAACGGCCTGTCGCTCGAAGCTTTCGACTGATTCGTTGTTGCATATTGATTCGGTTGCTTGAACTTCCACTGATTCATGAACTTCATCAAACCCATGCGAGGATACCTCTGGTTTTATTGTAATTATTTAGAAGTAACGTTCCCGTACAACGCTAGAAATATGCGTATGCCGCTGCCATATATAGTTGTAGAAAACATGAAAAGCCCCGCCATTAAAAGCGGAGCTTTTGCGTTGTTTAGTAGAAAATAGCCGGTATATACTCGACCTTCTCTTCGAACGGCTTCTCGATCCCCTGTCGGAGCGAGTAAAGCCGTTTGTTAGCCTCGGCCAGAGGTCCAGTGACTTCCTCGTACTCGCGGTTACAGACATCAACGAGACCAATGTTGTAGTTCTCGCCGTCGAACCGACCGAGATAAGGCTGGTCGTTCAGTTGGAAATGATGGACGCCCAAGCAGTGCGGCAGCGCCGCCGCTTGTTCCACGTAATGGCGAACGGCCTTGCCGCGATTCTCTTGGTCTCTCGCTCCCCGAATGCCAGTGGCTGGCAGCCCCCGATCAATGGATCCGAAGTGGAACTCCCCTACCATAACCGGCATGCGTACATTGGCGTACACCTCTTCCACCGCCGCATTGCATACCTTCTCATAACAGTTGATGGAGAAAATATCGAAGTACTCGCTTCCGCTGTACAGCTCAGGACTTGAAATATACGCGTAGCGGATGCCGAGATTCAAATGATGCGGATCGGCTTGCTTCAGCGCCTGCGACGGAACGCGAATATATTCGCTGATCAACAAGCGGGAGAAGGCTACGAGATCAGCCATAGCCGCTTCGGACACCTCCGGGAATTCCCCCAGCTCGAACAGCTCATCATAGGTGGACGCTGCCGTTCCCCAATTGCGATTAAGCTCCGCCAGATCAGAGTAACGCTCCTTCAGGAATTGGATCATCACCTGCTTGGACGCCAGTTCTCCCGAACTACGAAGCAGCTCATAACCGAGATTCAAGTGGTTCACGAAAGCCCAGTTCGGCTCATTGGACATAAAGTAACCGATCAAATAGCTATCGTTCTTATATTCAAGCAGCTGCTCGGCGTATTCACGCGAACGCTGCGCATATTCTTCCGAGAACACATCCGGGAAATCGCGATAAATAGCGGCTGTCGTCGTCGGATAATCTTTCAGCATCGCCACATAGGGAATCTTCGAGCTGCGGGCGAAAGCCATATCGCTCCAAGCGGCAATCGTGTTAATGCCCCATTGGATCAGACGATACTTGGTGATCTCGTTCCAAGCCTCGCGCCACTCATCGCCGAAAGCTCGCTTCATGTTCTCAACAGGGAAATCTCGTCTAGTTCCAACGTTGTCGACTGGCTCCGACGAATGGGGATTTACACAATCCAGCCCGCTGCTGAAGAAGCCGTGACCGTCTGGTGTGACAAGCCAATATTGCTCCCCTTCTTGCTCCAAGCGGAAATAGCCGGTCGCTTCGAACTTGATATCCGGCGCTCCGTAATAGCCGTCTGCATGGCTCGCAAGAAACTGCTGGGCTTCCTCTCTCAGCTCCGTCAGATATCGGTTGCTTGCTTCCAGGCTAGCTGTTTTGCCCTTCCAGTCTCTCCCCGTGTACTGTCCAAGCTCGTCGGTGAGAGAGGCCAGATCCATATCTAGAATCGGCTTCTCCTTGGAAAGACGAACGTTGCTTACAACAAGAGCCGTTCGGGCATGCGACGGCGGCAGCACGATGCCGAAGGCCGCCAGACGATCCTCGTTAATCCGGTTGCCCTTAACCACTGTCTTCAGGATGCCCGGCTGACGGGGTCCGAACAGCGTCTGTCCATCCAGAAACTGCAGCGGGACACAGATGGTCGTCGCAATCCGAGGCAGAATGCCAACCGCAATAAACAAGTCGCAGGTCTTATCCGTATGGTCTTCCCAGAAGCTCATATTCACGCAGACGGCGTAGTCTTCCTTGTTCTCTACATCCGCAAGCAGGTACGAGTACCCTTCCAACTTGTTTCCGTCCAGCGAATAATAGAGTCCGCCGCCTTCCTCGTCGAATCGAATAGCCGATTGCTCCTGCCTGCATCCCTGCAAGCGAGGTTCACCAAATCCATAATCCATTGCCCAGTTCCTCCCTCAACCTTCGTATGAACGAGACTAAGTTCCCCGCTATAAGCGCTTACAACATTAGGTATATCACACGGCTGGACAGAAAGAATAGTGCACAAATCGCAGATCATTGAACAAATCAAAGGTAAAGCATCTTACTAAACTAAAAATAAAAAAGGCACATTGGATTCAATCGATTACTCCAATGTGCATTAGGTTTCAGCTCCACTTGTTCAGTACAGCCTCGTATTCCCTCTTCGTGATCGGCAGGACCGAGCCATGCCGCTTCTTCAAGCTTCCGTACGAATATTCATGCCGCTCCGGCTTCCGCCAGCATTGCCCCGTCGTATCGCCTATATCCGTCGTGGTGATCGGCAAGTATCCTCCGCCAGTCGCATATTGGTCAACCAGCAGCCCCCACTTCTCTTCATTGTTGAATTTGAAAAACTGCGGACCTTCAACGTCCTTCCCTGTAAGTCCCAAGCCAAGCGACTCCAATGTTGAAATGACCCTCCAGTCCCCGAGCAAGCGGTCGCTCTCCTCGATCGTAATATCGCCGTCGCCGGAAGCCCGATAATACTTGCTGCCCGCCTTGATGATGGTCGTATCAATGATAGTGCGGCGTTCGCCGCGCGTGATATATGGCTCAGCTTGCGTGAAGGTATGGAAATCGCGCGTCTTGCTGCAATAGATGTGCAGTCCGCGGCCATCGCCGTCCCGCGCATCGCGGCTGGATGCCCAGAAGACGAGATAATCGCCAGCCTCATCATCATAGATCGCCTCGGGCGCCCAAGCGCAGCCCGCTTCCGCAGGCGCGACTTCAACGATTCGCGGCTCCGACCATTCGATCAGATTGCTCGACTCCCAGATGATGAGCGATCGGCTGCCTGTCGTAGTCGCTTCCGCATTGCCCCATCCTCCGCGACGATGAATGCACAGATCCGTTGCCAATAGGTAGAAATCGGCTGCCGTCCGCGCTTCGCAGCAGATAAGGATCTCTTATCCCTCGTTCCCCCACCGTTGACAGCAGAATCGGCTGCTTGTTGTGAAGGTCCTGCCAATGCATGCCGTCACGGCTGAGTGCCATATATATCTGCTCGCCGTTCTCTTGCTCGCCGATGAAATGAACAAATAAGTACCCGTATAAAGCGTCGTTATTCATAATGACCTCCGAATGCAAAGGATAGGCTGATGCTGATTTATCGTGTTTGAGTCCGTGATGGAATCAGCTTCTACTTATTAGTGCGCAACGTTCTCGCAGCCCCTACAAGAACAATTCCTTCGCTTTCGCCAAGCCGCTGACCGCATCCTCGGATGGGAAATACTCGAGTCCGATGTAACCGGCATACCCCGCAGATCGAAGAGCTTGGAACACGTTGGCATAATGGATTTCACCCGTGTGCAGCTCATGCCGTCCCGGGCATCCCGCCGCATGAATGTGACCAATGCTCGAGAGCCTCGGAAGCATCGTCGCAACTAGATTGCCTTCTGTTATTTGCTGGTGATAGATATCGTACAACACCTTCACCTGCGCGCTGCCGACTTGATCGATAATATCGAATGCTTCGTCGGACTTCGCCAAGATATATCCCGGGTGATCAACCGCTGTATTAAGCGGCTCCAGCGTCAGCGTTATGCCTGCTTCCTCCAACATCGGAACTGCGGATCGAAGGCCGTTAACGATATTCTCGAGCTGCGCTTCACGACGTACATCACGAAGCTCGTTCCCCGCCGTAACAATCAACGACTCGCAGCCGAGGCGCTTCGCTACGGCGATCGTTTCTGACAAGCCTTGCAAGAAAGCAGCGTGCGTTTCTCTTGCAACCAGACTGCCGCCCTGCGTACAGAACGTCGCGACAGACAGCTCCAGCCGATCCATCTCTGCCCGCATCTTGTCGATGTCTTTGTTGCTCCAATTCCAGAACTCGAACGCATCATAACCGCTCGATTTCACTAACGATAATGACTCCGTCAGGTCCAACCCTCGGCACACCGATTCTATGCATACAGAAGATTTCATAGCGCTGCTCCTTCCTTTTGGGCGATCAAATGGTGAACTAGCGGCTCTACGCCAGCATCCCGGATACCTTGCGCAACCAGTCTAGCAATCTCGATCGCGCCGAATTCCGAGAAATGCGTATTATCCCGCGTGCCTTCCGGAAGACACTCGTATTGTCCGGGCTCCGTCCATAAAAACACCTGCTTGGAGCGCTCTTCTCCCAGCTCTTCGAAGTACGCTTTGCTTAACGAAGCCAAGTCGACGAACGGTACCTGCTCCTCTAGGGCCAGCTGCCGCATCGCTTCGATATAATCGCCGTGCGTATTGCGAATCGTGCCATCCTCTTCATAGAAACGCCGATGCATCGGTGCGATCAGCACCGGATATGCCTCGTGCTTGCGAGCGACTTCGATATACTGTTGCAGATACGCCTGATACGTTGTGAAAGGATCCGTTCCGCCATCGTTATCTTTCTCGTCGTTATGCGCGAACTGCACGAGAAGGAAATCGCCTCGGCTCAGCTTTTTCTCCAACCGATTCAAGCGGCCCTCCGTGATGAAGCTCTTGCTGCTTCTGCCGGAGCATGCATAGTTGGCAACCGCCACGCTGTCCGCAAAGTACAGACCGAGCATTTGGCCCCAACCCGTATATGGATAATGAGCTGACGGTTGATCCGTTACCGTCGAATCGCCGGCAAGATGAATGGTCGGAATGCTCGCCACCCGCTTCACTTCAACCTTCTGTACGTGAGGTGCCGCCCCGCCGAAAGCGAGCTTCAACTGCCCGTCCATCACATGAACAGCAAACGAATGCACTGCCGATTGACCCGCTTCCGTCTTCACTTCGTGCAGCCGCATTCGCCCCAGACCTTCCTTCACCGTCGTTGCGGTGGGGGAATCGGATGAGCCGAGCGTTAAGGTTGCCTTGTATGTACCATTAGGCACGTCCATCAACAACGACGGGATGACGGAATCGAAATAATCGCCCGGCCATGAATCTCTCATATCTTCTGTCTTCGATCGCTGAGGCGGCAAGGAGAAACCATATCCTTGTTCTCTATCATATTGGCAGCTTTCATTCGGAATAAGCGAGTAGCCGAACTCCATTGTAAGGATCGTCCCTTCTGCGTTATGATCGATTGCTTCCATTTCTTCTCTAACTCTATTCGCATTCAAATTTGCCTGCAATAAGACATTTTGGTATATGCAATATAAAATAAGTTCTAAATAAAACCCGACCGCCAACGGGGCGATCGGGTTTATCGTTTAATCAAAAGCATACCGAAGCCGATACTTGCGAGGCGATATCCCTTCCGCTCGAGTGAAACAAGCAGTGAAATAAGCGGCTTGATTGAATCCGACATCCTCTGCAATCCGAGCGATCGTGTGATCGGTCTGAAGGAGCAGCAGCTTGGCTTGCTCAATTCGCTGCGACAACAAGTAATCCATCGGCGTGACTCCGTACACCTTGCGCATGCATCTAGCGATATACACAGGGTGAAAGTTAAGTTCCTCCCCAAGCGTTTGCAGCGTAATTCTGGAAACAGCGCAAGTACATCAATCGTGCAGAAGGCGAGGAGGAAAGACTCGATTCATCTAATAAACAAGTATCGATGCCCATTGAGGATACGTAGGGTTCGCTGCAATTCTGAATCTAATCGATTGGCTGTTCCACTGGTGAAACGCGTCTTGGTTCCCTCTGAGCGACAGCGCGTTTTGCTCTGTCCGCAGGCAGCAACAAGACCAATACCGCAGCAAGCGAAGCCGTTAGGAAAATGACCGAGCCCCCGATCGAGACGGAGATCGCATGGGCCAAAGACGTACCGGAAGCAGCAGCGGAACGGTTCGCTGCCTCGAAGACGGCGATCAGAATGGCAAGGCCGAGCGACGAGCCCGTCTGATGAGCCACGTTGACGATCCCTGACGCGGCTCCCGCATCCTTAGCCTCTACACCGGACAATCCTAACGTCGTGAACGGCTGAAAGATCATCCCGGCGCCGCCCCCCATTACGATCAGCGGGAACAACATGTCGGGGGCAAAGCTGGAATCCGCCGAAATGAGGCTCAGCCAGCTTGTTCCGGCGATTGCGATCACCAATCCGCAAATCAATACTTTAACGTTCCCGAATCGGGCTACGAGCGTAGGCATGACATACATCATGCCGAACTGGACGGCCGTGAACGGCATAATCCCAAGTCCAGCTTCCAATGAACTAAAATGAAGGACGTTCTGCAGAAATTGCGGGACGAAGAAAAAGATCGGATAATTGCCGCACAAGAGCAGCAATCTCCCCAAGTAAGCGCCGGACCGCGTTCGGCTAGCGAACAAGCGCAGCGGAGTAATCGGCTCTTTCACTCGCGCTTCCGTCTTCACGAAAGCCACTAGCGACACGACTCCAAGAGCAAGCGAAATCCATACTTCCGAGGCTCTCCATCCAACAGTCGCCGCTTGAACGAAACCAAATGCCAGCGCCGTCATACCGATTACCGAAGTCATCGCTCCTAGCATATCCAGACGCCCCTTTGTCATACGGGTCTCTTGCATAAAACTAGGCGTCATCAAGAGCAGAGCGATACCGATCGGTACGTTAAGGAACATCCCGGCGCGCCAAGAGATCACGTCCGTCAACAGGCCGCCAACGATCAGACCAACGCTTCCTCCGGCTCCCGATACAGCGCTGTAAACAGCGATCGCCTTTACCCGCTCGCGACTTTCCGAGAAAGTAACCGATAACAGAGCGAGCGCCGACGGCGTCGCAAGCGCTGCTGCCAAGCCTTGCAACGTACGGGCAGCAAGCAGAAGCGAAGCGGACGGTGCCAGGCCTGCCAGTATCGATGCCAGCGAGAACAAGGCGATTCCGGCGCTGAACGTTCTTCTTCTTCCCAAGATGTCCCCCGCTCTAGCGCCTAATAACAGGAATCCGCCGAAAGCCAGAATATAAGCGTTCTGCACCCAGGTCAATACAGCTGTCGACAGATCGAGAGTACGACCGATCTCAGGCAACGCGGTAATCAAGACGGAACCATCGAGCACCATCATCAGTTGAGCAGCAACGATCATCAGCAGAATGATCGACTTCGAATGTTTATTCAAGAGGGCAGCCTCCCTTTCCTGATCTAACGACAGTATGGCAGGTTTCATTGTTACGAAGTAGCTCGTTCCTGTCTAATAATTGCTCAATCCTGCAAAACCGAGATTTTTTCGAGATAAACGGAGTGGCGCTTTTCGGGGCAGGGTGTATAATGAGATCATTCAAATATAGAACGGATAGGGAGCGACCTCATGCAAACGAATCTTAATAAATTATTGCAGATGGTCGGTTCTCTCCATCTTGCGGAAGGACGAACAGAAACGGCTGTCCCCTTCTTCACGATGATCCGACGTAACCGACCGACCGCGATGACGCCCGGCGTCCTCACACCATCCTTTTGCCTTATTCTACAAGGGACCAAGAAGATCCAACTCGGTCATGACACGCTCTATTATGGCGCCGGCGACTGTCTCGTCTCGTTGTTTGATATCCCTGCCTCCGGTCAAGTCGTCGACGCTTCGCTGCAATCGCCGCATATCGGCTTGCGCATTGATCTAACCGCGGAAGAGATTGCCTCTGTCATGACGGAGGCTGAAATCCAAGTGAAACCACTGAGCTCCAAGATGGGCCCCGGCGCTTATGTAGGCAAATCCGACGAGCCCTTGCAGCTCTTATTCATCCGATTGTTGGAGCTGCAAGGCAAGCCCGAATCGGAAGTTCGTTACCTGTCTTCACTGATCAAACGCGAGATGATTTTCCGCTTGCTTACGGGAGATTATGGGCACTTGTTTGTACGGCGAGTCTTCATGGACCAGCAGAAGGAGGGGATCGGCAGAGCGATCGAATGGATCAAGGAGAATTACAGCAGAACCTTTACAATCGAAGAGGTTGCGCGATCATCCAACATGAGCGTCTCTGGACTTCACCATAAATTCAAAGCTGTCACTACGATGGCCCCCCTGCAGTATCAGAAACAGCTCCGTCTTCAGGAAGCGAGACGTCTCATGCTCAGCGGCTCCGCGAACGCGACGGCCGCCGCATTGGAAGTCGGATACGAAAGCCCCGCTCAATTCAACCGGGAATACCGAAGGCACTTCGGGCTTCCTCCGCTTCAAGATATCAAAGCCTTACACCGCTCACCAGCACTGGAAGCATTCGAGACCAGCTAATAATGTTTTAGTGATAGACGAAAAAATGGCGGTTCAAGGAATCATCCCTGAACCGCCATTTCCTGTTGATCAATTGTGTTACCGAGCTATACGCATGTATTCCGTTACCCTTTCACGCCACCAACCGTCATACCTTTGACGAAATACTTCTGCAGGAACGGGTAAATGATAATCATCGGTACGGATGCTACGATCGTCATCGTCGCGCGAATGGAGAGCGGCGACACTTTCATCGCTTCAGCACCCGAGTTCGCAAACCCGGACTCTGCGCTTGAAGTCGTGTTCGAGTTTTGCAGAATCTTCTGCAGCTCGTATTGCAAGGTGCTCAGATGTTCATTGGACGAGTTGTATAAGAATACATCAAACCAAGAGTTCCATTGCGAGACGGTCGAGAACAACGCCACTGTCGCAAGAACAGGAAGACAGAGCGGAAACACAATATTAACGAATGTTCTAAAGTCTCCCGCTCCATCAATTCTAGCCGACTCCAGAATGCTGTCTGGCAATTGTTCGATGAAGGAACGAATGATGATCAAGTTAAACACGCCGATGACACCTGGGAGAATATAAACCCAGAAGCTATCGAGCAAGCCCAAATCCCTGATGAGCAAGAAATTCGGGATAAGCCCGCCGTTGATATACATCGTAATGATAAAGGCGATCGTGATGAATTTCCGCAGCACGTAGTCCGGACGGCTGATCGTGTAAGCGACCATTGCCGAAGCGAACACGGTAACGACCGTACCGATGACGCTGCGAAGAACCGAGATCAGAGTCGCAGTGTATACCGTATTTTCATTAAATACAAACTTATAGTTCTCCAATGAGAACTGCCGCGGCCACAGATGAATGCCGCCTTTAATCGAATCCCCTGCCGAGTTGAAAGAAATGGCTAAAGTGTTGATGAAAGGGTATAGGGTAACGATCATGAGTAAAGTGAGAACCGTGTAAATGACTATATCGAATATTCTGTCGCCAAGAGAAGAGTTCCGACTCGAGAACTTTCCTGGCTTGGAAACGGACGCCAAATTCGCCATGTTGAAACCCTCCTTCTAGAACAATCTGTCTTGTCCCATCCGCTTAGCGACATGATTCGCTGCAAATAAGAGAACGAAGCTAACCACCGTTTTGAACATGCCTGCCGCAGTAGCAAGCGGGAAATTAAATTGCTGAAGCCCGTACTTCAGAACAAATATGTCAATGTTCTCGGAATAATCGACGTTCATAGGGTTACCCAGCAGGTATTGCGGCTCGAATCCCGATTCCATCAAATATCCGATATTCATAATTAACAATACGATAATTACCGGTTTGATACCTGGTAGTGTTATATGCCACATCCGTTTTAAACGTCCTGCTCCATCCATTTCTGCTGCTTCATACTGTGAGGGATCGATAGATGACATAGCGGCCAAATAAACGATCGTATTCCAACCAATATCTTTCCATACCGTACTTGCACCGAAGATTCCCCAGAACCAATTAGCCTTGCCTAGGAACAAGATTTCCTGACCATTATTAATGACACCAAACAACTTCAATAGCTCATTAATGACACCGTCCGTAGCCAATGTCGTTTGGATAATACCCGCAGCGACAACCCAGGAGATGAAGTGCGGCAAGTAACTTACCGTTTGCACGGTGCGTTTGAACGCGACCTTCTTAACTTCATTGAGAAGCAATGCCAGCGCAATAGCCGAAACGAAGCCCAGTACGAGATTAATACCGCTCATCGCTAGCGTATTTCTCACAGATCGCAGGAACTGCTCGGAAAATGTTTCGTCTGTAAACAAAATCTTGAAATGCTTAAACCCGACCCATTGCTGCTCACTGAATTTCAATCCCGGCTGATAATCTTGGAAAGCGATTGTCCAGCCCCAAATCGGCACATACTTAAAGATGACCAGCCAGATAACAAATGGAACGGACATGAGGACCAGCATTCGTTGTTGCACGAGTCTCTGGAAAAACAGTTTCAGTCCTCTCGGTTTGTTTTCCAACGTCGAAGGAGACGTTGTAAGCGCGGCGCTCTTCTCCATATGGTTCTCTCTCCCTCCGTTCGGCACAAAAATAGGAAAGGAAAGACCGGACTTATGTGCGGGAACCGCACGTTAAGCCGGCCTTTCGCTTCTTTCCTATAAGTTATAGCCCATTACTTCGCAACTTCTACGACTTTCTTGATTTGTTCCACGTACCACTTCTCGTAGCCGGCCGTATCAAGCTTGTCGAACTCTTTCTTGTAATCTGCCCAGACGCCTTCGAAATCAGCTGGCTTCGCAAGCACGAGTTTCGAGAAGTATTTCTTCGTAAGATCGTCTTTCTTCGTTTCCCAGATTTGCGCTGCGGAGCCTTGCTCCTTCGGAATGCTCCAAGCTGGGAACCACGGACGGTCTTCCGGCTTAGTGAAGATGTCAGCATATGTTTTCAGACCGTATTTCGCAAGGATCTCTTTGTCGCCGTCAGTCAAGCTCATTTCGAATACTTCCGGCTGGAAGCCAACACCTTTCGCGTTGCCGTCTGCAAACGTCGACGTCTGGTTGTATGCTGGGAAATCCCAGTCAAAAGTCTTGAAGCCGTATTGCTCTTTGAACGCCTCGTCGATTTTGTCGATTTGTTCCTTCGTACGGTAGAAGCGGCCTTGCTCATTCACTTCATACGTTTCGCCTTTAACGCCCCAGCTGATCAGAACTTGGTTCTCTTCTTTCAGCATGTTATCCCAGTACTGAATGATGCGTTCTGGATTTTTCGCGCTCGTCGTAATACCGATACCGCGGTTGCTTGTCCAACCCGCTGGGTCCAAGTATTGATCTTTCGTTCCGTCCCAAGTTACTGCCATAGGGAAGTATTTGTAGTCATCTTGTGTTGGATCTTTTCTCGCAGCGTCGTTAAGAGCTGCTGTCGCCGTGCCGACTTGCCAGCCGTAGTCGAAGAAGCCTACAACTTTCTTGGAAGTCAGCTTCGCAATATACTGATCGTAGTTGTCTACGAAGGAAGACTTGTCGAACAATCCCTTCGCATTCAGCGTATTCAAGGTTTGCAGCCAACGCTTAGTGGAGTCAGAACCAGCATAGGTTTTAGCGTCCAGCGTGTTCACGTCAACTTCAACGTTACCGTCATTCGGGAAGCCGTCCAAGTGCATTGGCACGTTGGAAGTTGCGAAGAATCTCCAGTCATTCGTCAGCGTAAGCGTACCGATCAGATCTTCCTCTGGGTGCTTAGCGACGAAATCTTCGATCAGCTTCGTGTATTGATCCATCGTTTTGATTACAGGATATCCCGCTTCTTTCAACACGCGGCGTTGTACCCAGAAAGCGCCTTGGTTGATATTTGGATCCGGCACAACTGCTCCGACTTGAGCAGAGAATGGCAGGAAGTAAATATGGCCGCCGTAATCGGCTTTCATACGCTCGAAATAAGGTCCGTATACACGTTTGATATTCGGGCCATATTGTTCAATCAGATCGTCCAACGGGATGAAAGCTTTCGCCTTCAGAATCTCTTCGATGCCAGCATCCGGAACCATTACATCCGGATACTTCTGGCCAGCGATATACGTACCGATCTTCGTGTTAAGGTCACCGACCAAGTGTTCGATCTTCATGTTGACGCCAGTTTGATCCTCAAGGATTTTACCGATCTTCGTTTCATTCGTGTTGAGGTCCTTCTCACCGGACACCCCGATAAACATCGAATATGTTACTTTGTCTTTCGGCGCATCTGTCTCTGTAGTTGTTGAAGCGCCTTCAGTCTTAGGAGTGGTAGCCGTTTCATTGTTAGACGCATTGTTTTCGTCGTTTTTGTCACTTCCGCACGCAGCTACGGACAATGCCATAACAGCAGCCATACCCGTGACAAGCAATTTCTTTGCCATACCTTCGAACCCCTCTCAATGCGATTGTTTTTGTAAGCACTTTCAGTATAAAAGCATTTCAAAGGGTTGTTTACCGAATAAACTAAACATTAAGCTTTGTAAATTATATATCTTGCTATACATTTTACTCTTCCTCTTCTTCGACCACGATCCTGAAGACGGTCCCTTCGCCTTTAACGCTCGCTACTTCAAATTTGACCTTCTCTTTGTAATAAAGCTTCAATCGGTAATAGACATTCTTGATGCCCACGCTTTCGCCCATGTCCTCGTTGTTCTCCAGATCGCTAAGGATCATATCCAGCTTCTCGGCCGGTATCCCCGCCCCGTTATCCTGTACCGTGCATACGAGTCCCTCTGCGGTCATGTAGACCTTAACCTGAATCAAGCCTCCCTCCTTCGATTTCTCAATGCCGTGAATACTGGCGTTCTCGACGAGCGGCTGAAGCGTCATCTTCGGAATCATCAAGCCCATTACCGATTCATCCGCTTCTATGCGAAAATCCAGCTTGTCTCCGAACCGATACTTCTGGATTTCAAGGAAACAGGCGACGAGGTCCAGCTCGTCCTTCATCGTCACCCAATCCTTGCCCCAGGTGAGCGATTTGCGGAAAATCTTAGCCATGTTTTGAATGATCTTAGCGGTTTCCTCTTCCTTCTTAAGCAGGCTGCGCATTCGGATCGTTTCGAGCGAATTAAACAGGAAGTGGGGATTGATCTGGCTCTGCAAGGCGTGAAGCTGTGATTGGTTGCGCTTCAGCTGCAGCTCTTTCTTCTGAATGTCGGCGATATAAACATCATGAATCAGGCTCTTGATCTGCAGCGTCATCCGATTGAATTCAGCAGTCAGCTGCCCGATCTCGTCTTTGGAGTCCTGTTGATCGATCGTTTCGAACGAATGATTTTTGACTCTCTTCATTTGTTTTAATATTCGAATCAGCCTAACGTTGAGCAGCCGTGTAAACCAGATGATGACAAGCGTCGATAGGAGAAGATTCGGAACAGCCAAATACAGAACGAAGTTTCTCGATTTGTGAACCTCTTTCAGCACCGCAGACTCTTGAAACTCTCCGACGATCCGCCAGTCGCTTAGATAGGACACATTCGAGAAGTCTTCATCCATAACGATCATTCCCACCGGAACCGGCGCTGAGGAAAACTCAGCCATTCTGGACGGGTCGATTGCGGCGTTCGTCGAATATTGCACTTCATCTCCATGAAGCAAGTACAGGTTACCGCCTTCCAGCGTGACGTTGCGGAAAATCTCTTTGATCACTACCGGATGAAGATCGATCCGCATGAGCTTCTCGAATTGTTCCGATCCTCCGGGATCGCTGATCTTGCTTATGACGCTCAGCACCTCTTGCGAAGCGCCTAGATAATCGTTGGTTGTTGTCTTCACCAAGAATGGAGTCGAAGGCTCCGAATCGCTGATCAGTCGATACCATGGCTGCTGTCTGGTCTGAGACGTTATCGGTTCAACTTGCCCGCCGTAAATGATCGTGTCGTTGTTCGTATAAAGCGTTATTTGTTGAATGGATTCGTAGACGGGACTGTACTTGCTGAGCATGCCTATAATGTAAGACTGATAATTATGCACGTAATCGGCTGGAACCTCGTATTTCTCCTCCAGATATTGCTTCAAATACGGATCATTATAAATGACCGCGCAGATCCCGACAGCCGCATCGATTTGCGCCTTAAAATCGTTGCGGATCTGCTCGATGGCGAGCGAGATGTCTTTCATCTTCTGATGCTTGACGTTAGTGGCCGTTATATTGTAGAAAATGACATTGGTCAGAACGACCGGGATGAACACGGACAAGAAATAAACGACCAGCATCTTGTTGCGCAGTCTGACGTTGTTTAATTTAAACAATTCTCTCCAATTGATTCTCACAGGCATCGACTCCACCGCCGCTTAATTTTCTTGTAAAAAGGCATTCTTGCATTCGGCCGAACGAGGCTGCTCACTCCTCAGCAGCTCGCCTATTCGAACGAGCGACTCTACGAGCTCGTCCTCGTCAATCGGCTTCAGCAAGTAATCCTGAACGCCATACCTGACGGCTTGCTGCGCATATTTGAAATCGTTGTATCCGCTAATGATGATGAACCGAATCGCCTTGCCTTGGCGAGCCTGAACCGCTTGAATCAATTCAAGTCCGTCCAGGACGGGCATTCGAATGTCCGTAATGACGAGATCCGGCTCAATCTGCTCGATCAGGGCGAGCGCTTCTTCTCCGTCTTCCGCTTCCCCTACGACCTCGAAGCCGTGTTTCTCCCATGGGATCAAGCCAACCAGCCCTTTACGGGCAAACATCTCGTCATCGACCAGAATGACTTTTTTCATGCGCGCCTCCTGTAACCTTGATGGCATATAGGCCGTCCGGCTTTTATTGTAATCGCTTTCAGTCATGCTGATTTCTAGACATCGTTCTTGCTCCACTGATGACATCGTCGTTGTTTGGCTTGAAAATATTATACTGAATTTTGTGCAGAATTTTGTACAACAAATGATATATTACCTTACGAATTAATGAAACGCATGAATTGGATTGATTTCAAGCGATTCTAATTTATAGGAAACAAAAATGACCCATACCAACTATTGGACGGTAGGGTCGCATTATTTAAATAAAATATTACGGATGCACTTCGGGTGCCCAGTAGTTGAGATCCGCCCAAAATGTAGGCGTCGGACGGAATGCCGGGAAAGGTCCTTCCCAATTCACTAAATCCTTGCTGCGATAAGCGTCGAAGCCAATGCCCTTCGCCTTCCAGATATCCGCATCGGTCGAGCCATATAAATAATAGATGCCATCCGCTTCGCGCGGCAATACGAACGGGTCGCGCATCTGGATCTGATCTTTGGTTAGCATGGGCATAGAATGAATAACCCCCCTCATTCATAGGTTGGCACGACGACGCCAGGCGCTGACTCGACTTCGAACCGTCCATCTTGCAGGCGCAGCACTTCGTTCCCAGCGATACAGATCGGAAGCTCGACGCCGTCTTGAACCAAAATCAATCGTCCTTCCACCAGCTGAACCGTCATTCCGATTACCTTGCGTACGTTGCCAGCGCGGTCGGTCACGATGCGGACGCCAGCCGGAAGCTCGCACAGAAGCTCGCCATTGCGATAGATCGCACATGTCTTGTGCGTATTATGCAGCTCAAACTCTACGCCATCTACATTCCGCGAGTAGGCCGTTTCATCCGCCAGCTTCACGCCGTGATCCCGCCCTTGCGGCATTAGAGCGGTGAACCACAGCTCCCCCTCGGGCGTTGGAACGATACCGCACAGCCGCTCGATGTAATCAAGCACGCACAGGATAGCCGGTGAGTACGTCTCCGTGAAGCCTTCTTCCCCCGTCCATGGGCTCAAGCATTGACCGAAACGCTGCATACGCGAAATAGCCGAAACAATCGGCTGCAGGATCCAAGTCAGCTCTACGTACCGGCCATGATGCTCGAATGCATACGGCGCGCGGATAAGGCTAAGGAAATTAACCGCCCCTGCCCACGTGTTGTAGCTCGAGAACGGATCGAACCGCGGATCATCCATCGCAATCGAGGTCAGCGGATACTTGGCGAAAAATTTGCGCGTATTGAGCAAATACCGCTTAAGCGCAGCATCGAACAACGCAGCATCCCCCGCCTCGCAAGCGAGTACACGCAGCAGCACATCGGACTGAATGCGAACGAATGCGCCATGCCGATCCACATCGTAGAAGAAGCTGTCCTCTTCATGGAAGCAATGCTCAAGCAAGCTCGCATGCGTCTGCCGTGCCTTCTCTTCCCAAGCAATCGCCGCTTCTTCTTGCCCTAGCTCCGCTGCCATCTTTGCTAGATACTTTCGTCCGCAATAGACACTGGCTGTCAGATCAGGTGCAAGGAGGGGCAAGCTCGGAATAGCCGGATCATACCGCTTCGGATCGTCCATATACGGTGTATCCGGTATATGCCAGAAACGCGGCGACAGATCATGCCCAGTGTCGTATGCGCAGAACGCTTCTACGCAGCCTGTGCCGCGTGTATCGCGGTACTGCGTAAGCCAATCATCGTACCTTGCGAGCGCCTCATACATTTGCGCTAGAAACAGACGGTCCCGACCGTTCAACTTATAATGGTTCCACGCGCTGCGCGCCAGCGGCGTCACCAATTGAATTTGCTTGAACACAGCGCCATCCGCTGTAACCTTATAGGGCAGCAAGCCGTCCTCACGCTGTAAGCGCGCGAACTGTGCGAATGTCGATTGCGCCGTCTCCGGCGCAAATCGCGCTAGCAGCTCAGCGTTGATCGTTCCGGTGCTCTCCAGCCAGCAGCCGAAGTAAATGCCGCCTTCTTGCAAAATCGCGTTCCCTTGCTTATCCGTCTTTACGCAATCCGCCAGCTTGTCTACGGCAGCGTAATAGACATCCTCCAATCCCTTCGGAGAGGCGGCGAACTTCACGCCCGATCGGACAAATTCCTCATGCAGCGAACGCCCTGATTCCGCATCGCGCACGCCTGCTCGGGATACCACGTCAACAGCTCGCATTTTCTTAAGCAAATCGCTCATGTCAGGCTGCTCTCCTTTTTCCACTAGCTCGTCGGACAATAAATGCGCTTTCATTGTATCGGAAACAAGTCGAGACAGATACAAACAAAAGTAAAGGAGATTCTTACAAAATTATAGAGTTATCGAAATGGAATCGAATCCGAATGAACAAAACAGAAGAACACATTCTGCTGTAGAATTACCACTGCAGAATGTGTTCGTTCTTTTATACGGCCAGCATTCTAAGAATTACCGTCACGGCCTCTGCACGTGTTGCAGGTGCATGAGGAACAAATTGATTATGCGTATTTCCTTTCATAATGCCGAGCTCCGCTGCTGTCTTCACGGATGGGATGGCCCATGCCGGTATCTGATCAAGATCGGCGAACTGCAAGGGAATAGTTGAGCTTGATTCCTGCGGAAGTGCACGTACAATGATCGCTGACATTTCTGCGCGAGTAATCTTTCGGTTCGCACCGAATGCGTTATCCTTGTAACCCGTAATCAGCCCCGCCTCAACCGCAGTTTGCACATAAGCTCTCGCCCATACCGGAATCGCATTATTGTCTTCGAATGTCAGACCTTTACCGTCGCTTGTCTTAATCTGCAACGCTCGAACGATCATCGCGGCGAATTCCGCCCTTGTGACCTCAAGATTCGGCTTGAAGGTCGCGTCCGCATAACCGGTCACGAAGCCCACCCTTACAGCTTCATAGATCGAGGCTTCAGCCCAATGTCCCTTAACGTCTGTGAAAGTCAACTCATCGAGATGATCAATGACCGATGCCGTTACTTTAGGCTCTAACGTAACCATATCCAGCTTAGAATCAACGAGTTTAATCGTGCTAAGCTTGATAGCCGTTGCCCCGGGCGCAATACGTTTGAAGGTTACCGCGGACAACTCCACGTCCCCCTTCTCGCCGCTGGTCTCACCTATCTTCGTATGCGCAATCCGAATCGTATTAGCGCTAAGGATAGGTTCTACCGAGAAGCCTGCAATCGAAGTTTGCGCCTTGCTGAAGGAAAGAACTGTGTCATCATAGGACAACTCCAAATCATAAGCGTACAGATCCGCAAGCCCATGACCTATAATGGACAGCTTCACATCCTTAGCCGAAAACTTAAGCTTTAATTCGAATGTGGCGTTCGTGTCTTGAGCCATAACAGTACCCACAGGCACTCCCATAACAAGGATGACGATGGACAATAGCAATACGAATCTACGTTTCAACATGCGAATCATCCCTTCATTAAAAGGAGGAGGAAGGCGCCGCAGCACCTTCCCGCTTCATCCCACTAGCTACGATTGTTTAATGCTCTAACCAATCTCCAACGATCATACGTGCTACGGCTGCCAATTCGAGAATCGTAATCTCATGATTATCGAACATGTCTGCCTTCTCTACGATATCCCAGCCCGGCTCATCTTTCTTAACGCCGTAGTACTTGGCGATGATCGACAGATCTTGAATCGTAATGGATGTCGCTCCAGGTACAAGCGTCACAATCGTTGATGCGAATGTCGTTACGGCATTATTCAATGTTACGACCGCTGCATCAACCGTCGACTGTGAAGCTCCGCTGTTCTTCACGTTAATCGCTGCTGTAATAGCCGCTTGAAGGTTCGTGATTGCAGCTCCTGGATATTGACCGATCTTGTTGCCCGCTGTTGCCTTAGCGGCTTGAGCCTGAGCAGCAGCGATCGCTTGATTCAATGCGCCCAGATCAGCTGTAGGCGTAGGAATCACGCTCGCTCTGAATGTGCTCACGGCTGTCGCTAATGCCGACACAGCTGCGTCCACATCAGCTTGCGTTACCGTGCCGCTGTCGCGAACAGCAGCTGCAGCGTCAATCGCAGCTTGAAGTGCAGCCTTCGCGCTTGCTGGATATTGACCCGGTGCCGATCCTTCCACTGCAACGCTCAATACTTGCCCAGCATCATCAATGGCTGTATTCAATTCGACTTTATTGATATGAATAATCGAACCATTGAAGGCTGTTACGGCTTCTTCCAATGCAGCAGATGCTTGAACAACGTCTGCTTGTATCGCTGCTCCATCTTGCACCACTGCCGATGCACCATCAATTGCAGCTTGTAAGATGGCGATGGAACCAATCGGATATTGGCCCTCTTGATCTCCTTCAACTGCCACGTCAGCAATGGCTTGAGCCGCTGCGATAGAAGCAATCAATGCCGTCTTATCTACCTGTACAACTTGAATGCCTGCCACAGCCAACGAGGTGTCTAGCAAGGAATATTGGCCTTCATCGCCGACCATTTCCTGCTTGGTAATCGTAACATTCGTTGTTCCGGCAGCTGCATCTTCCTTGGCTTTGCCCTGAAGAACGAATAATTCGCCGTCACCCGTTAGGAATGATCCTGCGACTCCCATAATAAGGAGGATCTCGCCCGATTCCGGTTTCACAGCTGTCTGAAGCACTTGGAGTCCAGCACGAGAAGGCGTAACCGAGGCTGCATCCAAGACGTTAACACCATTATCTAGTGAAGTAGCAAACGCAATCATAGCCGGATCGTACTTTAACTCCACGCTTAGCATATTGAAATTATGCGTCAGACCAGCAACGCCAACTGCAAGGTTAATCGGTTGACCGATGAACACGGATGATGAAGGACCGCTAATGCTGGCCATTGGATTCTGGATCTGCCCTTCTGGAATGACAACTTCCTTATCCGGGCTGGCATTCAGAGCACTGGTTGCCATATATCGAACCTCATACGTGCCGGCGCTGAGGCCTGTAACCTCCGTTCCTGCAATGGCCGTATAGGCTTGCGTGCCTGCCTTCCTATACTCCATTGCCGATGTAACGCCAACGAGCTTACCGTCATTACCGCCCAATACGGTCGGCGCAACCCCCGCTGGCGTTGTTGGTGCCGGCTGATTCTGCTTGGCTGCCGGTTGGAACACTTCCCACTCCCATAGGCCGACGCCATTGCCATCCCGGGCTTTCTTCGTCATCGTAACACGCAGCGATTTAACTTCGAGAGCCGGGTCGAATGCATACAGATTGGATGAACCGACTGGCGTCGTAAGCGCGATGATGCCTGTCGTAACCGTGCCTGCCGTTACCCATTCATTCGTCGTACTGTTCTTCGGAATGTAAGCGAACGTGTACTTGGTAGGCGCTAGTATGCCGCCATTATCCGTCCACTGCATCAGATTGGAGCTCGCGATCGTTGCGCCCTGCGGCCAATCATACTGCACCCATTCCTCCGAGCTTGTATTGCCCCACGAACCCCAATGCGGGTTGCTTGTTGCCGTTTTCAACCCATCGTTGACGGCAGGAAGGCTCTCCCAAGCCGACGTGTAGCTGGCCGAGAGACTTGCTGCGAACGCCATATTGTTATCGCGCGGAGTCAGCAATCGCAGATCTGTCAGCAGCTTGTTAACGGCTTGCGCAACATCCGCTTCTGTAGCTTCCTTGCTGTTCATCACAGCGGAAGCGCCCGTCTTCGCAGCGGCAATCGGTTCAAGGCCTTGGCCGATGAAGTTCGCAGCTTTCAATGAGTTGGCGAAGTTAAGAACCTGCGCCAGCTGCGATTTATCCACCGCTCCTGTATAACCATTGACCTTCCATTCCAGAATACCGGTCCCCGCGGTGATCGGTTTCATGTCAATGCGAGCGCCTGTAATATAGGCAGGCTCAAAGGTGGTCGTGTTGTATTTATTCAATGCATTTCCAAGCCCTGTCACTCCTCTTGGCGCGTACCATTTGCCTTCCGCATCACGAAGCTGAAGCTTCATATCCGTAGGTTGGAAATTGCCGGAACCGTCCCGGAACACATAGACATCCATCGAAGAGGCCAGGAACGCTTCATCCCATTGATACATGACCCATGACGGGTCTCCTTCTCTGCCCCAGTTGTGCCATGCGCTGTTGGAGGCTCCTCTAGTCGGCGAGAAATCCGACGAGCTCTTCGGATCGAAGCCGTTATTCATCGCTTCTGGATATCCGTCGCCGCCAGAGTAGCTGGCAGAAGGCCGTGCAATCAACGCATTGTTGGCAGCTTGCGATTTGACGACATATACCGTAACGCGCACCTTCACTTCGCTGTCTGCGATATTGCCCTCGACAACGAATTCGCCCGTCTTCGCATAGCTGGCTGGATCAACTGCATTCCACGCGATCGAACTTGGCTTATAGCCGTCATCAGTCAGAATATCCGTTTGTGTTGGAAGTATCGGAGCTGTGTTCAGCTGCGTCACAACGCTGATCGCCTTGTAGACGCCATCGGCGTCTTGTGCGACATTAATCGTTACATCCTTGCTGGACGTCTTGCCTTCATCGGCCGCCGTGAAAGTAAACACATAGGTGCCTGCCTTGCTGATGCGGGCAAATGCATTTGTTTTATCGCCGTCTACAAACGTAACATCCGCCGAGTCATCCGGCTTCTGCTTAACCGTCCATCCGTACGTCCATACCGGTGGATATACCGCGCTGTACACCGGATCCGGGGTCGCCGTGCCGGACAATCGGACTATGCTGCTGTTCGCAGCGTCCTGAACCGCTGTCACTTCGCCGATTACCGGAGGTTGTTTGTCCGGCGCAGCGGAGAGCGTGAAGGTCAGTTCGTTAGAGCCGCTCAGTTGCCCGTCATTGGCGGTCAGTCTGACCGTATACGAGCCGCCTTTGGTGCCGTTCGCACGTGTGACCGTTGACTTCGGATTGGTGAAGCTGAGCTGGCCGCCTTCCGGCGTGCTGATAACTTCCCATTGGTAGGTCAACGCGCCAGTCGGTGCGCCGTCATCCGTTACATTGCCGCTCATCTCGAACGGCATCATCGCCTGCGCGTCTTCCGTTGTCAGCTCTGCAACAACCTGCGGAGCTTCGTTATCACCCGCATCTGCCTTCTCAATCGTCAATTCGGCAGTTGGCGCGCTGCTCATCTGGAACATCGCCGTGCCTTTATTGTTCTGTACATAGAATTGTCCGGCATCTTGATCATCTAGTTTAATCGTATAATAGCCATTCTCTACGCCTGCTCCATCGAACGTAATCTTCGAAGCATGCTCGCTCTTCGCAAGATTCGAGAGCTGCAGCTTATAGGAACTGCCGTCTTTGTGAATGTTTGCAGTCTCGATTTTGTCGCTTTCCGAGACGAGGTAGATTTGTTCATCGAGTAAGTTAATGCGTTTGCCGAAGCCGTCTTTTGGTGTGATATGATAAGCGCCGTCCTCGTCGGTGACCAGGGCGCCATACCCGAACAGTCCGAATACCGGATCGGTGACAATATCGGAGCTGATGCGCAATAGCGAGCCATAAAGTCCTTCCTCTGATTCGCCGGAGAAGTCCTGCCAGCCATTGTTCATCACGCGAGTACCGCCGTCGTTGACGTTCTTGGTGCCCGTTCCGCCCTTCTGAGCATTATATCGCCAAGAGATGCCGCCTACAGACTGTGCGGAGATCTGCCCCATATTGATGGCGTTGAAGTTGGAAATCTTCGCCGCATAGTTGCGCTGTTGCGCGACAGCCGTCTGTTCCGCTGTTCTTCCGTCATTCTCATAGCGGAGCCAGTCATCCATAATAGATCCCGCCAAGGAAGCGGTATATTGGAAGTTCCACCAGCCTTCGCCGGCGCGGAATACCGGCACGGAATAATAGTACCAAGTAGGCTGAATGCCCCGCATTGCACGAGTCTTCAGGTCAGCCATTCCCATGCTTGTTAACGCTGCAGTCGCCTTTGCATCTCCAGGGTAGTAGGTACGCAGCGCCTTGGCTGCGGCATACGCTCCTTCTTCGCCTGTGTTGTCATATTCAAATTCGGACCCGTAGGGATAAGACGCGTTGGTTATGTTCCGGCCTTTGGTTTGAGCGAATTTACGCTTCAGATTCTCATACTCCGTCAGCATTCCTTCTTCTTTCAGCGCCTCGATCATATCGGGTATCTGCTGCTCGCCATAGAATCCAACCGCTCCGCTGGAGACGCGGTTATAGTAAATACCGTAAGCTTTCTCCAGATAGTATTGCGGCGTTTCGCGATATTTCAACAGATTAGGATAAGCCTTCTGGATGCGATACATGTTGAAGTAGCCCGTCGATTCCATCTGTTCGGAGAACGTCCGTACATAAGGGGCTGATGAATTCGTGTAGACGCCTGAATCCTTCAGATAGTTCGCGACCGTAAAGGTCTTCTGCGTATCTTTCATATACGTTTCCCACATGAAGTCGATCAGGTAGTTTTCAATGGATCTTATTTCATCCGGGTTTGGATCAAGATAGTTTTTCATGGTCATGAAGTTGATATTGTCGTGGCTCCAGTCATCTCCCCAGTGGTTCGTCACCATGTCAATGCCGGTCGTCAGATACCAGTCACGGTAGATGCCGTAGGTAGCGCTGTTCGGGTCCGTATCCTGTGTTTTCTCTACCATAAATTCGGAGTGTGCCTGCGATGTTTGATCGAGCTCGGCAAGAATATTGAATTCGAATTGCGTAAACTTATCCGCTTGTTCAGGATCGGCCTTCAGCTTATAGTCCACGCGTACGCTGTTATTGCCGATATTGCCGAACTTAAGCGAATAGATATGATGCTGTTCACCGTTTACAACCTTGGTTTCCACAAACTGTACCGATTCCGAATACCCCGGGTTCCCGTCAGCGAGTCCGCGTCCGGCACGGGAATTGTTGACCATCTGGGCTCTGGTCGAACCCGACTTGATCGTCGGAATATGTGCGGCATCGAAAGGATCATTCTCGTTAACGGATTGAATAGCTATGGACTGCACGTCGATGAGGTTGTCGTCATAATGCAGATCCAGCAAAACCGGCATATTGATCGCAGCCTGGAAGCCAGGCAAAGCAACCGCATCGATCATGCCAGATTTGTACAGGGTTGAGCGAAGGTTAGCCTCACGGTCTTCCATCGAAGTAGAAGCATTATTAGGACTTTGCGCATTTGCTTGAGGCGTGTTGTCGCCTGCGCGTACAGCTGAGAACTTGAACTTATAGGTTTTCTCCTCATTAGGAGCCAGAATCAAGCTGGTTGCATCGGTAAAATATCCACGTCCGGTTTTCTGAATGTCCTTGGAATGGATATAGAGCACATTCAGCCCCGGGAACCAGCCGCCGCTGTCGCCGACCCAGTTGGCGTACAGACTTCCGTTGCGCAGCTCGCCCGTGTCGCCCAGCCAATAATCCACATATTCAATGCGTGCGCCGCTTTCGGGCACTGGGGTGAACATCATGAAATTCCCTTCGCCGCTCGTGCGGATCGCATAGGAATAACCGCTGTCGGCGCCGGCGAAATTATGCACCGTTACCCGGTTGTCATAGGTATCGGATTGATTGGCATACTTGTTATTCCAAGGCATCGGCAAGCCGATATCTCCGAATTCCATATACTTGCTGCTTTTGTTCTTGACCGTGATTTCCCACAGCATCGAACCATCTGCGGTATCCGTATCGAATACAGACTTCACGTCAAAGCCTTTCATCGTTCGAGCCGTTGTGGAATCCAGATTCTGACCAATGAAGTTGACTTCCACTTTCTTGCCGTCTGACGAAGCGGTCTTCGAGAAATAAGGGTTAGACGCATTAATGGTCGTGTACTTGGTTGATCCGCCGGCGGCCAGTGTTTTATTCGTATCTACTTCAATAAATCCAGTCCTGTCGTTAGGGAACTGATCGCTGTCCCCGGTACGGTAAGAGAAAATCATTTCGCCCATCCATTGATGCTGGACGTCGTTCTGTGGCGATGTATTGTTAGGCAAAACAAAATTGATCGGTTTGCCGCTTTTATTCGTCGGGTTATTCTGAATATATAGTTCTTCAATCTGCCCCAAATCACCGATCTTGGCAGAGAGACTAGCGTTAGAGATACTGTTCGCTGCTGCGGCTGCCGAAGGCGCCGCGTTAATCCCGAAGGGCAGCACTTGAAGAACCATTACAAATGCAGTAGCCAGTGACGTCAACTTTTTGGTAGTCGTTTTCATCTTAGCCTCCTGTTTGCTTCATAATCAATCCGCACTGCAAGCGCTCAATCGTTCTACCACGTAAAGGCTAGTGTTGTTTCTACTTCGCCCACCTCCCTCCAAAAAATTAAAGAGCTAAACGTTTAAATTGAAAGCGCTTTACGGAAATTATAAAGGATACGTTCAAGGATAAATATCAGCATATTCAACCTGTTCTTTAAGATTTTCAACCTTCTCGGGATCGTTCATAGGTGTGAAAGTTAAAAAAAGGAAAGCCGAGTGATCGCCTCCCAGATTCTATCTTTTGACCCCAGGCATCTCTTATATTTCGACAAAACAAAATCCGGCCATCCATATGGGATGGCCGGCTGCATGATGCCATCGTCGGATTCAATAACCTCGAATTAAGTTGTATTCCTTATTGCGGTTTACGCTCTCCTAGTGCGATTAACCGCACCGGACCGATTATTCCAGACGGAAGTGACTTGCCGTCATAGCTGTTCGCGAGACTATTCGTCACCGATATGCGAAGTTGATTCACGCCAAGCCTGAGTGCATTCTCTAGAGAGAAGACATAAGGCTTCCACATCTGCGTACCGATCGCTTGATCGTTCACTTCGAGACGGACGAGCTCATGTGCTTCGCCAAGATCAAGCTTATATTGTGCTGCTAGGGCATGATCATCGAGCACAAACTCTTTCACATATGTGACCGTTCCAGAGAATTGCTCCATGCTGGGCCAGCTAGTCCAAGAAGTGAGCTCATTCCGTTCGCCGGTCCATGGTCCGTCGGTAACTTGCCAGCCTGCCGACAAGTCCGTTATTGCTTGGACCTCCATCGTCGACGTCGATCCAGAGCCGAGGCTTTCGTTGAAGCTCCCTTGTGGGTCAATCGCAACAATCAGACATTCCCTGCGTTCGACTCGTAATGTAACGTCCTGTCCATCCGCTGTCCGTTCACCATTTACCCTCTCACTCACGCCTGTCCATGGGTTCCAGACTTCGGTCAGACCTCCATACCGCGTCCTTATGACACCTTCGTATGGTGTCTCCCCCTCATTCACAACAACATAGAAGTGAATGCCATTCTTCGTAACACGGCTGATCCGGATTGTGCTCGATGCTGGCTCTAATGTAACCTCGCTCCCCAGTTGGCACACTAACAGCTCCGAGATTTCTTCCACTTGCCCGATGCTTACCTGACCGATATTCGGAGTTGATGCATCCCCGTCCTCGCACAGCTCGAAGATATAGCCACCTTGCTCGGCAAACCGCTCTAACCGCTGCCAGCTGGCCGGCTCCAGTCTATGACCATCCTCGATCAAGATTGCTTTGTATCGATAATCGGCAATATCGATCGTTCCATCCGTGAAGCGGCACGAGTCGTTCAGAAGCGATTCTTCCAAGTAGTTGAATTCGATCTGCCGTTCGTACAGCGGTCTCACGATTCGCCATGGCAGATAGGCTGCGCCAGCTAGGACGGCGACTTCTGCACTGTTCTTGGAATCGGTCATCAGCCAGCCCATCCGTTTAATGTAGCTCGAGATCTGGTTGTATTCCGACCACCATATATTATTTGGCCCAACATCCGGCGGCCGTTCATCGCGCCGATCTCCCCGGATCGAGTAATAGAAGGCATGCGGGCTAATGAGGTTGACGCCTCGGACGAACAGCCAGTCCAAGTACCACTTCATATTGTCCGCGGTAAGCGTCCATCCGCCTTCCGGTCCGCAGACGCCGAAGCTCTCGTTCAGATTCCTTCTTCTGCCGCGATGACGGGCAGCGTCAGAGGAGCATTTGCCCATCGTGCTGTGGACCCCTGTTATGCCCTTGTCATTCTCGGGAGCGATGTATCGCCACACAACATCTTGACCCGGGATATGGAAGTGCTCAAGCAGGCCGATATCATCGCTTGCAGCGGGATGACCTGTCAGCCCTATTCCATGTGCCTCGCACCAATCGGAGAGCGGCTTGTAATAGGTACGGGTCATTCGATTCCGAACAGCGCTCTCGTAAATACTCCGAACCCGTTCTGTTGCATCCCCTGCTTCGAACCAGAGCGCCGCCAAATCTTTCTCTTGAATGCCTTGAGCTTGGAGGTCGTTCATAAAGCCACGTGTCCACGGCTTAAGCCCTTTCTTGTGACCGCGGCCGAGCAGATCCGGTTCATCGGTGAACATCGCGAATATCGTCGTTCCGAAATAACGGTTCAGTCTGGCGTAATATCGTTCATGCGTCAATGTAATAAAAGTTTGTACCGCATCTGGGTTCAACAAGTCTGCGGCAAGAGGAGCTTCCGATTCGCCATCGTCCTGCCCTTCATGAACACCACGAATCGTACCCTCGGAAAGCGTATCGATGAACAGAAGAATCGACCATTCACCTTCCTCTGGCGGCGTGAATGAAATGACATTTTGCCCAGGATCCAATGTGATCGGTTGAATCTGTTCGATTTCGCTTTCTGAACGTTTCCTTACGGCTTGCACCGAGACAACGTTCTCATTGGAAGATAGCTTGATAGGGAATGAATATGTACCCCTCTCACATGGAATTTCCTGAAGCAACAATCCGCGGCTGGCATAGTCGGGATTATGTTTCACAACCAATCCACAAGCGGAACCCGAAGGGTACATGCCCTCGTCATAGAGAATGACGCTCATCCCCAAGCTGGCCGCCTCGGCTGCAACAGCTTCGACCAGATCCATATAGGCGTCGGACAAATAGGGCATCTTGCGTGAGAGTCCCATACGTGGATGGATAACGAAACCGTCGACTCCTTTGGAATGAAAATCATGAAGCTGTCGGAGCAGCTCCTCCCGCGTCAACTCGTCATTCCAGAACCAGAACGGAATCGGGCTGTATTCGGCTGCAGGGGCGATGAATTGCTGTTTCAACGTCTCGAATGCGCTCATTGTCATTCACCTCATCTTCTTACTTCCTTATATCGCTACTATATCAATCCCGTAATGGTCTGTATTTGCAGGTTTCTCGGTTATCTGTGCAGTTTTCTCGGATTTTCATTATAATGAGGAGGCAAGAAGGAGGCGAATGCACTTGTGTGCGCTGATCGTAGGCGAGTTTGATAAGCTGCGTCCAACCGTTAATTTTGCGGACACAACCATCGCAGCACCGACATATGCTTGGGGACCTCGCATTATTCCTGATTATCATTTCATATATACCCTTTCGGGTACGGCTGAACTTCGGGTTGGCAATCAGACGTTCGAGCTCCGCTCGGGAGATCTTGGTCTATACGGGGGCGGCATTCCCATGATGCTGAGCAGCAAGTCGACAGACTCCCCTTACACCTATTACAGCATTCATTTTCAATGGGACTGCGAATCGGCCATACCGGTCCATCCCTCCCCGCGCATGTTATATTGCGGTGAGGACCAGATGAATCAGGACCCGGTTGAACTATGCATTAACATGCAAGATGGGGATACGATTACGCTGCCTTTCAAGATAAGAGCGCCGCATCTGGAAGATATGATCAGCCATATCGTTAACGAGTACCAGCAGCAGGCGTTTGGTTACGAGATTGCCCTCCGCGGCAGAATGAGTCTGCTGCTTGCAACCCTTCTCTATCATCTGAGAGAGGAGCGTGAGCCGGAGAGCAAGCGGAAAATTATGCCCGCTCTTCAACTGCTGGAGCAGCATCTGGATCGTGTATGGTCGGTATCGGACTTAGCTCTCGCTTGCGGCTATCAGACCGCTTATTTTACCGAGTTGTTCAAGAAAGCGATGGGGTCAACGCCGAAATCCTACATGCTGGAACAGCGCATTCGCCATGCGAAGCGGCTGCTGCTTGCAGGGGAAACGATTGATGAGATAGCGAGCAAGCTTGGCTATGGGAGCTCGCATTATTTTCATAGAAGCTTTAAGGAAGAGACCGGCATGACGCCTTCGGAGTTTCGTATGTACAACCGATAGCCGATGAATGACAGCGTTACATACCAAGGATGATGGAGGACAATATGGTCAAACAAGCTGTAATATTAGCTGCTGGATTGGGAACAAGACTGCATCCAATCACCCGAGTGATCCCGAAGCCGATGCTGCCGATTGGCACGAAACCTATCCTTGATTTTGTAGTAGAGGAATTGGAGCAAGCTCAAATCGAAGACATCATCATGGTCATAGGGCACAAGAGGGAAATCATACAGGAGTATTACCGAGATAACCCTAAGATCCGTTTTGTTGTTCAGGATCAAATTAACGGTACGGCACCTGCCTTATATCTGACGAAGGATCTGCTTCGTAAGGAAGCGTTCGGAATCTGTTACGCTGATGATATCTTCGACTACACGATTCCTGTAATGAAGCAATTAATCGATCAATATCAAAGTCTGGGAGCAAGACTCGTTACAGGTGTAGAGGAAGTAAGTAGAGCAGAACTGCAAATCTATAACAGTTTATCATTGAATCCTATCAAGCCTGACTTGTTTGAACTCCATCAAATTATTGAGAAACCAAAGGATGCGTTTCCTTCCAACTATACGTCCACTGGACGGTTTATTGCGACGCACGAGCTATTCGATGAAATTGAACAGTTGAGGTCGGATGAAGGCGCAGAAGTCTATCTGACCGAGGCGATTAATCGCTTGATTTCGCGGGGAAATGCATACGGAGTTACCTATGAAGGAAAGCGATGGGACACCGGGACCAAAGAGAATTGGATACGGACAAGCAGTGCGTTCAGTCATAAACAGATTGAATAAGCGTGGGTTGGGACGCTATGTTGTCTTCAACAACAAAGCAGCCGGTTATATAACGGCTGCTAAATACCAGATCGACTGCGAAATGCCATAGTTTCATAACAAAAGCCGGTCATCCAATGGATGACCGGCTTTTGTTGATGTGTCTTGTACAAAGATCACACCTTCAAAACTGGATATGAATAGGGTAGCAAACCATTCTTAGCTTAAGTATATGCTTTACCTTCCTAAGAAGGATATTTAGGATAAGCCCTCGATCGATTAGTACTCGTCAGCTGCACGCATTGCTGCGCTTCCACCTC
>NZ_BTCK01000023.1:0-99274 GCF_033239625.1 Paenibacillus sp. CCS19 | reverse complement strand
GGCTGGGGCCACGGGCGCTACTGGGGCTACTGGGGCCACGGGTTCCACGGGAGCGACTGGTGCTACAGGTGAAACCGGCGCTACTGGGGCTACTGGGGCCACGGGTTCCACGGGAGCGACTGGCGCTACGGGTGAAACCGGCGCGACTGGTGCCACGGGGGCCGGGGCAACGGGTGCCACTGGCGCTACTGGGGCTACAGGTTCCACGGGAGCGACTGGCGCTACGGGTGAAACCGGCGTTACGGGCGCCACGGGGGCCACTGGCGCTACTGGGGCTACAGGTTCCACGGGAGCGACTGGTGTTACAGGTGAAACCGGCGCTACGGGCGCCACGGGGACTGGCGCGACTGGCGCCACCGGGGCAACAGGCGACAATGTGACTGCCTTCTCCGCTTTTGCCGCGAATACGACTGGAGGCGTTATCGCGGTCGTTATTGCCGGTACCCTCGTGCCGCTGCCGAGCGCACAAAATATCGGAACAGGCATTACGATCAATGCCGCCAACGATACGTTCACGATCGCACAAGCCGGCCGGTACTACATCACCTACCAGGCCAATTTCACCGCGGCGCTGCTGCTCGCAACACGTCTTCTCATCAACGGCGCACCCAACCTTGCCTCCACTGTAGACCCTGTCCTTAGCGCATCGACCTACAATAACGACGTCATCGTGACGCTTGCGGCAGGATCGACCGTCTCCCTTCAGCTATTCGGACTGCTTGGTGCGGCAACGCTGCTCAGCAACAGCGCCGGTGCTGCAGTGACGATCATTCGACTGACCTAACTTACACGTTGAGAATAGACGCCAACAGCGATCGCTGCCGGCGTCTATTCTCTTTTTACGAAACTTCGATCCCCTCTTCCTGCTTCCCATCGCTGCCATGTTGGGTATTAGATAATAGAACCATCTATACGATTATCCCTCTTGTCGCTATGCGCACAGTCACTTCTTGGGAGAATCATCATATTGTAGAACATAACGGGACAACATCTAGATAACGAACAGAGGAGCTAACACATGGACAAGTTGAACATTCGCGCTGCCGCACCTGCAGACGCAGACAAGGCCGCAAGACTCATCTATGAAGCCATTCACGACATCGCTTTTCAGTTGACTGGAGAGACTACAGAGGAGGATGCTCTGCAAGCATTGTCAGAACTATTCCTTCAAGAAGGGAACCGCTTCAGCAGCAAGCAGATTCTCGTAGCCGAAGTTGAGGGAAACGCAGCGGGCATTATCTTATGCTACCACGGGAGCGAGGCGGACAGGCTTGATGCACCGATTGCAGCGCGTCTGCGTAAGCGGACAGGCAACCCGAATCCCCCGATCGATAAGGAAGCAGACGAGGATGAATATTACATCGATTCGATCGCTGTCTTCTCTGAATACCGAGGAAGAGGTATCGCGAAGGCGCTGCTGGCTGCCGCCGAGAAAGCCGGAGCCGCACTTGGGTATGGACGCATTGCGCTTAACGTCGAGTATGGCAACGAAGGAGCGGAACGCCTATACCGTTCGATCGGCTATGAAGCGGACAAAACCATTACGATCAACAACAGCCTGTTCCATCACATGATTAAGCCGTTGACGAACTTGTCGTGAATACGAATCAGCTAAGAGAACCCGTATCATAATGCGGCCTTCTATTTCATGCAATAGACCGCTGCAAACAGGCTGCTGCTCATTTTTACTCGCAATCGCAACAAGGACAACCCTTCTATCGTCCCTTCATGTATAGCTGCAAAAGCTAACAACAAGCTAGACCCCTGTATTGGAGGTAGATGAACAATGGCCAAAAAATATCATTCGTCGTCCTGGTGGCTGCTTCGTACGGCACTTGCTCTCTTGCTCGCGTTCACCGTCGGATTAGCAGCAAGCTGTTCCGATCCTAACAACAATACCGCTGCACCCAGCACCGAAAACCCGCCTGTGACGACACCCGACAAGCCTTTAACGGCCAGTCCCGATGATAATGGCGCGGATACGGGAACCGATACGGATCCTGGCAACGGCAACGGCGGCACGCCAGCTCCAACGCCGACGAAGTCGCCAACGGAGCCGGCTAACCCACCGACTAAACCCGTGGATCATAACAGCGGAGGCAGTAAAGAACCAGTCGTTGTTGCAGAAAATGAAGCGTTCCGCATCTTTGCCCCTGCGGATGATGCGGTCGTCGGAACAACGTTCAAAGTTACTGGCGAGGCGCGTGTGTTCGAAGCGGCATTCAGCTATTCGTTCGAGGATGGACACAATGTACTTGCCGAAGGCCATGTCATGGCCGACCAAGGCGCGCCTGAATGGGGCAAATTCGAGTTCGAGGTCACCTTCAAGGATCCCACCAGCCCTTACGGCATCCTCATTATCTATGAGAACAGCGCCAAGGACGGCAGTCCCATTCATCAGCTCGAAATTCGAGTCCAGTTCAAGGATGGCATCGTGAAGCCTGTTGCGGAGGGGGCTTAACGCTATTTGATCTGGCCGATTGAAATATTGACTTTGTAACAGGGCTCCCCGCTGACGCGGCGGGCCTCTTTGATTTCGTCGCGCTCCTGAATGAACGACTGAAACTAACGACTAACACAGTGACCAAAGGATCACACTAACTTCAGTTTCCAACACTTAGAAGAGCCTTGTATGCAACCCTTGCCGCCCTGCGCTCGTCTGAAAGTGTAAATGGAATCGAAGAAAGGGTGACTCCTCATGCGTATCCCTCGTCCTCGGACTTCCCGCCGTTTCTTATACGGCTCGGTTACAGCGGCGATCCTGCTCGCTTTATGCCTGATTACAGGCTGCGGCAGCGCCGATGACTCTGGAAGTTCGTCCGCCAGGTCGGATTCAAATACAACAACAGGCTCGCAGCAGTCGACTGCTTCGCCAGCCGCCACACCAGCAGCGGTCGATAAGAGCAACCCTTATGAGACCGCTGGGATCAATGATCCCAAAGCGTTCGAGCAGATGTTCACGAGCGTGCAGCAAGCGATTGCCGCCGGCGATCAGACGCTCGTCTCGAGCTATGGACTGTATCCTGTTCGCGTTAACTACGCGGACGGCACCTCGGAGCAAATCGCTGATGCGAAGCAGTTCGTCGCCAATTACGACAAGATCATCACACCATCGGTCGCTCAGACGATGAAAGACCAAGCGATCGCCAAGCTGTTCGTCAATTGGCAGGGCGTCATGGCCGGTGCCGGACAAATCTGGTTCGGCGCCACCGCCGATTCGCCGCAGCGATACGGTATCATCGCAGTTAATCCGTAAGCGGCCATCATGTGGACTTGAATGGCTCAAAAAAGACTATCCGCCAAATTTCTGAGCGGATAGTCTTTTTGCATTTTATACCGTAACCTCAACCGATGCGCCTTTCGCTGCACCGCCAGTCTTCGAATCAGGACTGTGCTTCACAAGCGCATATTTCTCCCAGCGGCGGGACTTCCAGCGGAACGACATGATGATCGCGCGCAGCCATTCGTCCGACGCAATGGCAAGCCAGATGCCCGGCAGACCCATGTCTAGCTTGAACACGAACAGGTAGCCGAGCGGCACGCTGATGCCGACCATCGTCACCATGCCGATCCAGAGCGGATACTTCGCATCACCGGCCGCGCGGAGCGAGTTGACCAATATAATATTGATCGTCCGCCCTGTCTCCAGCACGATGCTGTACAGCAGAATATGTGCGCCGATCCGAATAATCTCGTTATCGGTGGTGAACATACTGATCAGCGGATGACGGAAAATCATTACGAGCGCGATGACGCAGAGCGACACGATCGATGCCGAACGAACGCTCAACCATACGCGCGTGTACGCCTGATCCTTCTTGTTCGCGCCGACCAGCCGGCCGACCAGAATCGAGGTTCCGATGCCGACGGCGAAGGCGAATAGGAAGATGAACATCGAAATATTTTGCGCATACTGCCTTGCCGATAAGGCCTGATCCCCCAAGTAGGTGGCGTAGAACAGAAACACCAGCTGGCAAGCGTGATACATGACTTGCTCGAGTGCGGAAGGAATGCCGATCCGCAAAATTTTGCCGATGTATTCCTTGGACAAATTCCAGTAATAACGAAATTGAATGCGCGACCGCATGACGCGGTAGAGCAGCCAGAACAAGACGATAACCGCCAGTCCCCGGCTAATGACCGACGAGATGGCAGCACCTTGAACACCGAGCTCAGGAGCGCCCATTTTGCCGAAAATAAGCATGTAGTTGCCGATAATATGGACGACGTTCATACCGAGCGATACGAACATCGCCTCCTTCGTGAAACCGTGCACCCGCACGATTGCAGCAATGGAATTCACAATCGCCTGAAGGAAGATAAACCCGCCTACGATGCCCAGATAATCGGTGGCGAACGTTAACGTCTCGCCATGCAGGTTCATTCCGCGCATCATCGCGCCGCTGAAGATGAGGAAGAAGCCGCTGATGACTAGCCCGACCGAGAGGTTGAGCGTAATGGAAACAGCAGAGATGCGCGACGCTCCATCGTAATTACGCGCTCCGAGGTACTGTGCGACAACGATCGATGCACCGTTGCCAATGACCTCCAGAATCAGTAACGCGATGGTCAAATATTGGTTGGAAGCTCCGACACCGGATACCGCTCGGTCCGACAATGCGCTTAGCATGAACGTATCGGCGACACCCATCAACATGAAGAGGAAAATTTCTAGAAATATCGGCCAAGTCAGCAGGAACAGATTGTTTTCCCGCGATCTGTCCTTGACCTTCCCTGCCGTTTGAGCGCTACTCATGGTGTTTGTATCTCCTATCTATTCGTTCGTGAACTACTGATCAGAAGCGGAATTTTGAACTACTTCTATAACGGTGTATCTTAAGTCATAGACGCTATCGTAACACAGGCTTTTGCCGATTGCATCGTTATTCCGAGTGGATTTTTTATGTAGTTTTGGCGAAAAGAACGGTTGGTTTTTAATGTAAACGCACACATTGGCAAAGCGGATCCGAAGGTGCTTCTTTCACGTCCCAATATGATTTACTATAGAAGCAGCAAACGAAGGAACGGACGATGGAAGGGATGGCGGAAACGGTATGGATGCATGGGGACAAAAAGAAGCTCAGCAGCCGCTAACGCGGAATGACCGCGATACATGGATAGATGAGGCTGCGGAATCGAGGGAGGCTGTCGGCGGGGCGGCGATATCGGCGTTCGCCGACGATTATAGCGGCATGCTCATCTTGGACCGCATGAGCGAGGGAGAGCCGGATACGGATCCCCTCCACTCGTTCGCGCTCGATGAGCTGCTGTGCCGGCAGGCTGGCGAAGGCGGCCCGCCGATCATTCACCTGTGGCGCCATCCGAGCGCCTTCATTCTAGGGCAGCGCGACAACCGGCTGCCGCATGTAGAGACGGCGCGCCGGCAGCTGGAGGCGCTGCGCTATCATACCGCCGTTCGCAACTCCGGCGGCGCGGCGGTGCCGCTCGACCCAGGCGTGGTCAACGTCTCGCTGATCGTACCGATCGGGAACGCGGCGGGGATGCGGTTCAATCATGATTTCGAGCGGATGTACGAGCTCATCTCGCTTGCCTTGTCGTTCACCGGCTGCCGAGTGGACAAAGGCGAAATCGCCGGCGCATACTGTCCGGGCGACTACGATCTGAGCATCGATGGGCGCAAGTTCTGCGGCATCGCGCAGCGCCGCCAAGCGAAGGCGCTCATCGTGCAGGCGTTCGTCGTCGCCGAAGGCTCCGGCAGCGAGCGCGCGGCGCTGGTCCGCGCGTTCTATGACGTTGCAGCGGGGAGCGGCGGCGTTGGCAGCGGTGCGGCCGCGACTGGAAATGCCGTTGGAGAGACCAGCACCGCGAGCGGCGGCGGCGGAAATGCGGATGGCAGTGCTGGAGCTCCCAGCGCCGCGTCCTCGCATCCGATCGTCGTACCGGAGAGCACCGCGAGTCTAGAGGAGCTGACGACGATCGGACCGGATGCGGCGATCACGTTCGCCGAGCGCGTGAAGGCAGTCATCCGTGCGTGCCAGCAGCCGGATGCGGTAGCCGACTCCGCCGCGCGTCTCAAGCTGCCTCCAGCGGATCAGCTCGAGGAGATGATCGCCTCGCTGCACGCGCGGTATACGCGGTAGCTGGCTGAAACAAGCCGGGTTACAGGATGCGTTATGATGCGATGCGATGCGATGCGATGCGATGCGATTCGGGCTGATCGCAAACAGTAATAGACCTTCTCATTTTTCGCTCAGCGGAAGACGAGTGACCCCATTGTACTTCGTACAACAGCACCCGGCGAACATCCTACATCGGGGTACTGCCGCTGCATTTTATACAACAAAAATCAGCCTATTCACCGCCAAACTCCCTTATTGGCTCTACTAGAAGGCTCTTCAATTGTTCAAATTACAACGGAACACCTGCCGGCAACCTAATTGAGATGAATCCATTGCACGAAATGCAATAGCATGACGGGTACATCTACGACCATTCCCTTTATAAGATAACCAAGGCCGTTCCCAATGGCAGACGAATCTGCTTCTGGGAACGGCCTCTTGTTCATGTTCATGTATCTTTCGAGATCCGGTTGGACAGCAGCAGCATGATGAATGACATCAGAATCATCGAGCCTGACCATGCCCACGCCATCTTCATGCTTCCACCGTCGGAGGCTGCGTAGATCGCCGTCGGAATCGTCTGCGTCCGGCCGGGAAGGTTGCCCGCAACCATGAGCGTTGCACCAAACTCGCCGAGTCCGCGGCAAAAAGCGAGCAAGTAAGCGGATGTCAGCGAGCGGCTCGCGAGCGGCATTGTGATATAACGAAATACCTGCCACTCATTCGCGCCGTTCGCCCGAGCGGAATCCTCTAAATCCCGGTCGACACCCTCGAAGCCTGTCTTCATCTGGAGATAGGCAAGCGGGAATGCCACGACGACTGCCGCAATCGCGGCGGCCCCCCATGTGAACAGAATCGGGCCGCCCGAGATCGCCTCATACGCTTGGCCGATCCAGCTGCGGCGTCCGAGCAGGACAAGCAGCACCAGCCCTACAACGGTAGGGGGCAGCACGAGCGGCAGCAGCAGAATCGTCTCTAGGATGCTCCGACCGAAGAAACGAGCCCTTGCCATCCACCGAGCCGCCGCCAGCGCACAGACGAATATAATTACGCTGGCAACTAGCGATATTTGAATCGAGAGCCCGATCGGCTCGAAGAAGGTTGACCATTCCACGCCACTCCACCTCCCCCATCTAAGGCCGGCCCATGATCACGAAGCTCGGTGCTGATTAGCCTCTATGTCTACCACGTTGAGTCCATTTCATTAGCCAAGCTTAAAACCGTACTTCACGAAGATTGCGTCCGCCTTATCCGACTGCAGGTACGAATAGAATTCCTTCGCTTCAGCGGCGTGCTTCGTTTCCTTCACCACGCCTGCCGGATACACAATGGCCGTATGCAGATCTGATGCGATAGGGAGGGCAATCCGCAATTGTTTGGACGTAAGCGCATCTGTTCGGTACACGAAGCCTGCATCTACGTTGCCCGTCTCCACATACGTCAGCACCTGACGGACGTCCTTGGCATAAACGAATTTATCCTCGAGCGTATCCCACATTTGAAGCGAGGTTAATGTTTCTTTCGCATACTGTCCGGCCGGCACTGATTCTGGCTGGCCAATCGCGATTTTCTTGATCGATTTATTCGTCAGCTGTTTCACGGTATTGAACGTAAGCTCCGCGTCCGACGGCACAACCATCACGAGCTCATTCTTCAGCAGCGTCTTGTGATCGCTGATCAGCTTCGCTTTCACAAGCGCATCCATCTGCTTCTGACCCGCTGAAAAGAACACATCCGCCGGGGCTCCCTGCTCAATCTGCTTCTGAAGCGTGCCGGAAGATCCATAGTTGAACGTCAGATTAATGTCTTTATGATCATGCTCATACAGCTTCTCAATCTCATCGAGACTATCCTTCAAGCTCGCAGCTGCGGAGATGATTAACTCCGTCTTTCCAATAGCTGCCCCGGCCTGCCGGTCTGTTGCGAATCGCGATGAAACCACCCATGTGATGATTAATGTGAGAGCAAGCAGCAATGCAAATCCGATTACAAAACGTTTCTTCGGTTTGAACATGCCTCTCTCCTCCAAACGTATCTCTATATGTGCTCAAAGCCGATTTTAGCATAAACTAGTTATATTTAGATATATCTAGTTATATCTAAACAGAGTGATCCCCTTCTATTTTCTACAAAATGTCTAAACCGTTCATGCACGCCACACGCTTCATCCGTATAAGTTAAAACCTTAGCCTGCAGCTTTTTAACAGCAGAGTGACCCGCCTCCATGCACTATTCCTATTCATTCAGCAGCTAACGAACCAGGATAGCGCTATACGGCCATTTCCGGGTAACTTTCTTCGGTAACGAACCCCTCCATCTCTATTCCCAATATTGAGAGCAGCGAATGACCTGTCGGCATCGAATAGAGTCGATATGGTTCGTTAGAGGTCACTCGTTGGTTAATGAACGAAATAGAGCCTCTGTGGTTCGTTAGCCCAACAATAGAAACAGGAAAAGTAAGCCTTGGCATCCGAGTCATCCTAAATGGCAAGCAGGAGGTGCGCCGAAGATATGACATATCCGGCTATGCAGGAAAGGAGTCGAACGAGCCAAAAAATGTGCGAGAGGCGTTCGTGCGTTCGTAAAAAAACAACTTACAACAAAGCCCCCAGCATCAGCCCTTTATAAGGGCTGTGCTGAGGGCTTGTTTTTATTGCTCCGGCTGCGATTGGTCTGCATGCGGCTTCGATGGCAGCAGCAGCCGATTCACAACCTCCGAGAGGACGAGGCCGATGGCGATCGCCCCGGACATCATGAACGCCTTCGCAGCCAATGGCAGCGACTCGTCGTACCGGTTCTCGACGACGCTGCGCATCGCGTCATACGCGACGCCGCCCGGGACGAGCGGTATGATGCCGGCGACGCTGAAGACGATGACCGGGATCCGGTACGTGCGGGCGAACAGCTGCGCCGCGACCGTGACGACCAGCGCCGCAATGAGCGTCGACGGGACGGCATCCAGCCAGCGATCCAGCAGGACGTAAGCGACCCAGCCAACCATGCCCGTTACGCCGCATGGCAGCAGCGTCTGCTTCGGCACTTGGAACAACACGCCGAACGCCGCGGCCGCGATAAAGCTTGCGACGGCTTGTCCAATCAGCGGCAGCGCTTCTTCCGCGTAAGTCATCATCGTCATGCCTAGCCCTCCTCCTCTTCATTGCTCGCCAGCATCCAACTGCAGCCAATCAAATACGTTCAGGCTCCGAAGTACATCGACAACACGAACGCAATGCCCGTCCCGATCGCGAACGCCGTTAAGAACGCCTCCGCCCCTTTGGACAACCCCGAAACGAGATGACCTGCCATAAGGTCTCGCACCGCATTCGTCAGAAGCAAGCCGGGAACGAGCGGCATGACCGCCCCGATGATGATTCGGTCAAGCTCATGCCCTATTCCTAGGCTTACGAACAAACAAGCTAGCGCGCCGACCACAACCGCCGCCGTCAGCTCGGCGAACAGCTTCGCCGGCACGAAGCGATGGAACAGCAAGAGCGCCGTGAAGCCTGCCCCTCCGGCAATGGCGGAAGGCACAATGTCGGCGGCGGTGCCTTGGAACATCAACAGGAAGCAGCCGCTGGATAACGTAGCCGCCGCTATCTGCAGCAGCGGACGGTACACCGGCGGCTTGCTGTCAATGTCCTTCAGCAGCGCGCATGCCTCGGGCGGCGTCAGCTCGCCGCGGCTGATCCGCCGGGACACGTCGTTGACGAGTGTCACCTTGCGCAGATCAGTCGAACGCTCATTAATTCGAATGAGCCGCGTCCCCGGCGCCCCGCCGTCAATCGCGAACAGGATGCCGGTCGGCGTCACGTAGCTGTGCGAATTCTCTTTGCCGTAGGCGGCGGCGATTCGCATCATCGTATCTTCGACACGGTACGTCTCGCCGCCGTTTTGCATCATGATTTTGCCTGCCAGCAGGCAGACCTCGGTCACATGTTCCCACGAATGTCGATCGTCTCCACTCATCGCCGCACCTCCCAGCCTGTACATTTTTTACTTCGCCTCTGCCTCGCCTTGTATCTCTACAACGTTCTCCTCCGCGCTCCGCATATAACGAGCCTCTACTCGTTTCATAATGACCAGCGACAACGCAATCAACAGCGCAATATAGATCAGCAGCTCCGGATTCCGATAATAGCGGGCAACGTCATGTCCGACGAGCGACACCGCAAACACCATAATGCCCTTGCCCGCTGCGACAGCAATCAGGAACGATCGAAATCGCATCCGAGCAAGCGCGGCCGCTACGTTGACGACAACGAACGGTCCCACGGGAAAAATGCTAAGGATGAACACGTAGCTAAACGCATTGCGCCGCACCCAACGCAATCCGTTCTGCACCTTCCTCCTCTGCGCGTATCGCTGCAGAAACGGGTGATCCGCAATCCGCCGAACGATCAGGAAGGTGACAAGGCAGCCGGCCACAAGGCCGAGCCATGAGTAGAGGAATCCAAGCCACAAGCCGTATACCGCTGCATTCACCCCGACGATGACAAGCGTCGGCAGCGGCGGCACGAATGATTTCATAAACGTCAGCGCCACGCCTGGCAGCGGCCCTAGCGACCGATACTGCTCAAGCAGGTCAAGCAAATGTTTCTCTTCCGTCCAATAAGCAATCCAATCCGTCATCGACATGTTATCGCAACCTACTTTCCCGATCAGCCATCCATCATCTATATGTACGAGCCTAGCTTAACCTGCTAATTTACCTATTAAAAGGTTGTTCAAAAAATCCGCTTTTGACCACATAAGAATCAATAAGTTTTCGAGCGTCTCGAAAGAACAGATTCTTATTGGCGATAAAACCTACCTCATGCTTACGAAGCTGCTTTGCTCCTCAAAGCTGTAGGTCGCTCATCTTCGAAAGGCCTCGATAGAGGTTTTCTCATCACGAAGTATCGCAAGATGGTTATACGCGTCAGGTGCAAAAAACCACCCGCACTTTTTTGAGCACGCATTGTTATGTAAAGCTTAAACCCAGCTACACCAGCTCCGCGCAGCGTCGGAACGCCGATGCCGCCAGTTCCCGTTCCTTCATCAGCCGCACACGATGCTCCTCATCTTCGCTAGCAGCAAGCTTCCGCTCGATCTCCTGCAGCTGCCAGAACGAGAACACTGCGGAGAATAGACTATATTCGCGCATGAACGCAGCCTGTTCAGCCGGTACAATCCCTTCTCCTGCCTGCTGCCAATATGCCGTAAGCAGTCGATCCCATGCAGCATCCTCAATCAGATGAGGAACAGTCGACGAGGGCATATCGAGCAGATGATAAAGGTCCCAATACGGGCTGTTGCGGTGGAGATGCGCCCAGTTCGTTACGACGAGCGTCCCTGCCGCAGATCGGCCATAGCTGCCCGCATGCAGATCGCCGTGCGACAGCACATACTTAATGACCGGCGGCTGCTGCTTCGCTTGATCATAGACGCGCTTCACCAGCCCTGCTTCCACTCCGAACAACCGTTCATCCTCATCAGGCCGCCAGCTCCAACCCAGCGCCATAATGAGCTCCGCCGCAAGTTCCTCATAGTCAGGCCTTGGCCCCCGCTCGCCGTCAAGCTTCAGCCCCGTCGCTTTGATCGCATGCCAGCGTGCCATATGGCCAATTAATTCTACTGCAAGCTGCTCGTCATATCGATGATCGATCGCACAGACATCCTCATAGATGAGCGACGACACGCTTCCGTCTTCCGCAATCACACTGGCGAGCAGGCGAGGATAAACCGAAGGCAGCAGCGGAAGCACTTCCGCATACAGCCCCGCTTCACGAGCTGCCAACGCTGCGTTCGGCGTCGTCTTGCGGACGACGCTCATTCCTTGCTCTTGGAGCACGAGCCGCTCCACAACGACGCCGCTGTCCTCTCTGCCGAGCAGGTCTCGCCGCACGATCGCGTCCTCGCGAATGGATCCGTCCGCCGCGAGAACGCTGCTAATGTTCATTTCATTCATGGCTACCCGCACCTATTCCGTTAGAATAGCCCTATTGTAGCACAGCATGCCAATCGGTTGTCTATTGCGCGTCATGCCTGCCATAAGCACGCGCGTATGACATCATCCGCTGATAAGCAGCCGGATCCAACTTCCTAAGCGGATGAAATTGCGGATGGTTCGAGTTCACTTCGAGCACCCACAGCCTACCGTCCCGGTCAAAAGCAAAATCGATGCCCATTTCGCGCATGCCCTGCTTTTTGCCGCTGAGCCATTGTGCCGTCTCCAGCGCCTTCGTCGTCAGCTGCTCCGTCAGCATTCGGCTCTTCTCCGCATCATAGCCCTTCTCGCGCAGCAGCCGCTCCAGCGTCCAGATCTGTCCGCCTTGATAATAGTTCGTCACGATGCTCCCGCTGCCGCCGATCTTCGCCATGAACCCGGTGCACGTCCACGGGCCGCCAGGCCGCCGCTGCACCATGGCGCGAATATCGTACGGTTGATCGTCGACATGGTCGATCAAGACCGCTTCCTGAATCAGCATGCGTCCCTTGCTATGTCCGCGCAGCAGGCGGTAGGCTTCTCTTGCGTCCTTCGCTTCGCGTTTGATCTGCCGGCGCCACTGCGTGGAATACAGCACAAACCCGTTCGCCGTGCGAACGAGCTTATGTATGCCGATGCCCATCGACCCGATATCAGGCTTCACATAGATTGCATCATGCGCCTCCGTCATCGCGGCTAGATTAGCCGGCGTCAGCAGCATACTGTGCGGCACGGCCGCTCGCAGCGTCTCATTCCCCGTCAAATAGCGGCATACGCGCAGTTTGCCCCAGATAGCAGCACTTTTGTAACGTTTGGTGTACATTCTGCTCACCCCGTCCTACCTTATGCACCTCCCTGCCTGTCAGCTTGTGCGAATCTCGCCGGCCAGAAGCATATTCCGCATAAGACACGGTCATTGCTCAGGCTCAGGATTAGACTCCGTCTCCTCAGACTTCGTACAGCCCGCCGCAATTGCAGCAACGAGGAGCGCTGACGCAAGACCGGCCATTTGAATCCGCCTGCGCCTTTTTCTTCCCGCCATGAAACTCCTCCTCACAAGGGAAAACATCCCAGATGTCGAATATAGAATCCAGTTATAACAACATTTCATCGCAAAGGAAGGTTGCCCATGATCGAAACATCATTGCAAATCGAACGCATCTATCAAGTCTCCATCCCTGTGCAGGATATCGAGAAAGCGGTTACATTTTATAATGAAACATTAGAGCTTCCCCTACTGTTCAAGCAGTCCAATATGGCAATCGTCCTATGCGGCGGCATGCAGCTGCTCCTCAGCGTACCAGAGTCTCCCGAATTCAATCATCCCAGCTCCACCGTTTATTTCTATGTGCCGGACATTGAGGCCGCTTGGAGTAAACTGGGGGCAAGAGGTGCCGAGCTCCGTGGAAAACCGCATAAAGTCGCAGAGATGAACGGAGTTCAGACTTGGATGGCGTTCTTCTACGATCCGGAAGGCAACTTGCATGCACTTACGAGTGAGATTCGCCAAGGCTAGCCTGCAGCCGTTTGCTGCATACCCGAAGGCCGTATTGGTAAATATACGGCGGTGTTAGGTGGAATACGACTGAACGAACCTACGATATTTTACGAATCTCAACGTACCAAGTGAGGTGTATCGCATGACGCAAATACCGGGTCAATCCCATTATCTCGCCTCGCTGGCAGCCGGCGGACTGCTGTTCCCAAGCGGCGCGCAGCTTGCAATGGCGGAGTGGGAAGCGCCAGGAACGCCACCTGGTGAAGTGCCGATGTGGATGGCACCGCTGCACCTGCATCATCACGATGACGAAGCATGGTATGTGCTGCATGGGCAGCTCAGCGTTCGAGTCGGGGACGAGGTCGTTACGGCTGGACCAGGCGAAGCCGTCATCGTCCCACATGGGACGCCGCATACGTTCTGGAACCCCTCCTCCGAGACGACCCGCTATCTTATTATTATGCAAGGGCAGATTCATCCGCTCATTGAAGCCATTCACCGTGCGGAGCGGCGCGATCGCGAATCCATGCAGGAGCTATTCCGTCAGTATGGGTCCGAGTTGCTAGATAGGTTGTAAAAAGAGGGCGAACGCCACGATCACACGTGCGTCCGCCCTCTTGCTCATTAGCCAAACCAACACGAAGCGAGCCGCCTGACCGCTTCATCGATCGTGCGCTCCTGCAGACCGCCGAATCCGAGCATAAGGAGCGACTCCGGACAAGCCGATCGATCCCCCCATTGGTCTGCGGGCGAATAGACGCGAATGCCTGCCGCCTCGGCAAGCGCGATCAACTCGTTGCGGCGTCTTTCGTGGACGTCGAGCAGCAGATGCAGCCCCGCCTTCTGCCCGATAATGGTTACACGATCCCCCATATGCGCCTGTAACGAATGAATGAGCTGCCGATGCTTCGCCTGATACAGCCTGCGCATGCGCCGAACATGCCGTTCCATATGACCCTCCTGCATAAAATGCCGCACTGCCCGCTGCAGCAGCGGCGATACCGGCGAGCTATAACGGGCAAGCCTCTCGCGCATGGTCGGTCCGGCAAACGCCTCCGGCAGGACGACGTAACTCATCCGTATGCCCGGAAGGAACGACTTGGACAGCGTGCCGAGATAGATGACGCGTCCTTCCCGATCAAGCGCCTGCAGCGCCGGAATCGGCTGACCCTGGTAGCGGAACTCGCTGTCGTAATCGTCCTCGAGAATATAAGCGCCGCATTCCGACGCCCATTGGAGCAGCTGTTGGCGGTTATGAACGGTCAGCACGCCGCCCAGCGGGAATTGATGCGATGGCGTCACGTAGACGGCGGAAATGTCTGTGTCATGCGACGCCAGTACCGACACCGAAATACCATCCGCTTCTACTGGAATGGGGAGCAGCTTGCATCCATGATCGATAAGCACCGTCCGCACGCCGTGATAGCCCGGCTCCTCCATCGCAACCGTACGTCCCGCAAGCGGCAGCAGACGGCAGAGCAGCGACAGCGCCTGCTGCGTTCCCGCCGTCATCACAATCTGCTCCGGCGTACAATGTACGCCCCTTGACTGCGCCAGATAGCGGGCGATCTCTGCCCGCAGCCCTTCATCGCCTTGCGGATTACCGTACCCGAACACCTCATGCAGATCATAATCGAGCGCGTTCTGCATCGCGGTACGCCAAGCCTTGATCGGGAATCGCTCCACCTCGATATCGCCGTATTGAAAATCGAAGTCGATGCAGCGCGGTACGCCAGCCGCCTGCGCTGACAACGACGCTGCTGGATCGGCGGAAGCCGCACCGTCTGCGATTGCTGCGTTCGGGCGCACCAAGACATCGGACGACGGCTGCGTCCGATGCTTAGCAGCCACGGCCGGCCTTGCTTCCGGCGCCTCCGCATTCCCAGCAGCTCCAGCTGCTCCAGCTGCTCCGCCAGGTTGCACATCGGCCTGCGGAGCTCGTTCCACCGACAGCGCGCGCAGCCCGCTGCGCGCCCGGCTTTCCACGTAGCCTTCCGCAATCAGCTGCTGATACGCGGCCTCCACCGTTATTTTGCTAATATGCAGATGCAAACTAAGCGCCCGAATCGACGGCAGCCGCTCGCCAACCTCAATCGTCCCGTTCTCCATTCGGCTCCGGATATGTCGATACAGCTGCATGTACAGCGGCTCGTCGCTTGCCCGGTCCAGCATTGGCGTCAATTCCATCCTTATGCAGCCCCTCATCTGACCCTATAAGATTATCGAATTCTGTCCATTTCCATATGGTCAATCGTTATCTATTATGGATTTTAACATATTTCCAATTCGAAAGGGGCTGCCCGCTATGTATTCTTCGATGCGTCTGAAGCTGCGCGAGTGTAAGGACGAGACGGCCATTCAACAATTTCTGGAGCGTGCGGAGACCGGATTTCTAGGCTTGTCCGCAGACGATAGCCCGTACGTTGTTCCGCTTAATTTTGTATGGCATGAGAAAGCTGTTTATTTTCACGGAGCATCCGAAGGTCGGAAAGCGGACTATATGCGCCGGAATGGACAGGGCTGTTTCACGGTGAGCCAGTCGTACGGCACGTTGACTTCCCCTGTTCCTGCCCATATCGATACTGCCTACATGAGCGTTATGCTATTCGGCCGCCTATCGACTGTTGATACGCTCGAGGAATCGACAGCTGTCATGCAGGCGATGATCGATAAGTACATGCCAGGCTTCTACAATCAGCCGCTGGCCGCGTCGCACCTCGACAAGTATCGTTCTTCGCTCGGAAGCCGCACGGTCATCTACAAGCTGACGGTAGAATCGATATCGGCCAAATCGAATGCAGTTCAAGAGGAGCTGTTGTTCCGCCCTGGCATGACGCTGCAAGGTCACAAGGCGAAGTAAACGCATGAGTAAGTCTGTTATGTGGTAAGTTGCACCAACCCTCTGATTCCTGTCCGTTTTGACAGCTTATCACCTTGACATTGAGATTCATTCTCATTTATGATGATGCATAGTGATTTGACCGATAACGGTATATCCGAACGCGATTGACGCGAATATAGGACTAAATGGACATCAGGGGGAACTACTCAATGACGAAGCAAAGCAAACTCGGTATTGTGCTCATGAGCATCATGATTCTGGCCATGTTCTTGTCGGCTTGCGGCAGCAGCGATAAGAAAGAGGAAGGAAAGGTCGTAACGGACGCGATGGGCCACGAAGTGACGATCCCCGCGAACCCGCAGAAGGTGCTCGCTTCCTACCTCGAAGACCATCTTGCTACGCTCGGCGTAAAGCCAGTTGCACAGTGGTCGGTCGCGAACGGCATTCAAGATTACTTGCAAGCGAGCGGCCTCGAAGGCGTACCGACGATCGGCTACGATCTGCCGGTTGAGCAAGTGATCAGCTTCTCGCCAGACCTGATCATCATCGGTTCGGAGTCGTCCGTTCAGAACGGTCTGTACGATCAATATGCGAAGATCGCTCCAACGTACGTACTCGGCGACGCCGTTACGAACGACTGGCGTGCAGCGCTGACGAAGATCGGCGAACTGCTGAACAAGTCGGATGATGTGACGAAAGCGCTCGAAGCCTACGACGCGAAGGCCACAGACGTGAAAGCGAAGCTGGAAGCATCCGCGCCAGGTCAATCCGCAGCGGCGCTGTGGTTCGTTGCGAACACGTTCTACATCGTCGACGAGACGAAGGCAAGCGGCAGCATTCTGTACAACGAGCTGGGCGTTAAGATCCCTAACGTTGTAGCGGACCTCCCTGCCGATCAGAAAGCGAACTGGAACAAAATCTCGCTCGAGAAGCTCGCCGAGTTGGACGCCGATCACATCTTCCTCGTGAACAGCGACGCGGCAGGATCGGAAGCGGTGAAGAACGACGCGATCTGGAAGAACCTCAAAGCGGTGAAAGCCGGGAATGTACACGAACTGCCTGCATCGAGCAGCTGGCTGTACAGCGGCAACATCGCAGGTCTGCAGATCATGGATGACGTCCTCAAGTACATGGTGAAATAATATTGGTATTAAAAAAAGCAGCATCGTCCGATAACGGCGATGCTGCTTTTGCGTTTAGCATGGCATTCGGCGCGGGACGGCATAGCCGCCGCCCGACCCTCACCTATGCAGCCTTGTCTCACTTATTCGACTCGTCCGATAAACGTTGCTGCGCCAGTCGAATCATCTCGCGCACCATCGAACCGCCGATTTTGCCGCCGACGCGGCCGGCATCCTCGGTCGTCAGATTACCGTTGTCGCCATGCTGCAGCGGCACGCCAAGCGACTGCGCCACTTCGAACTTCACGTCATCCGGCCTGTTCGGATCGACCGCGTAACCTTCCTGCCGCATCACATCCGCCTTGAATGCATCCATTCCCTGCCGCGCCCCGGGCACGAGCAGTCGATTGCGATTTCTTCTTCCCATCCTGCATACCTCCTCATCGCTGTAAAATCGCTCTCCTTGCTACCTTGTCCAAGCGGCGGCGATTTCATGTGTGAAGGCTGGCGGTAGTCGAACGCACACTCGGTCAACCAAACCTGCAGTTGATACATGCTTTTCGAGCGTCCGGGAGTCAATCGAGCAATAAACCTGCATTTCCTGCATGCTTATCAGGCGCTGAACCCGGTTTCGCCGATTTCACATGTAAATACCTGCATCAAATGCAAGCTTGCCTCGGATGAGTCAACGCCGAGCTCAAAGGATAACTAATTTGCAGGTTTGAGCACCTCTTTGAGCTGACAAACAAAACAAAGAGCCGCCCCAATGATGCCAGGGCGGCTCCTCTACCGACTTGCCTATAACTACTTCGTCTTCGCGTCTGCGTTCACATCAGCCGTATCGATCGCGCAGCCATCGTCCGTGCATACGCCAGCGTCACCGCTGACTGCGTTCACGAGTTTCGCTGGGTTAGCGTCTTCCCAAGCCTGATTCAACGCTTGCAGGAACGTCTCTGGCGACTGCGCGCCGGAAATCGCGTATTTGCGATTGATGACGTAGAACGGCACGCCGCGAATGCCGAGATCGTTCGCTTCAGACTCCTCATCGCGCACCGCTTCGGTGAACCGTCCGGAATCGAGCGCTTCCGCCGCTTCCTCGCGGTCAAGCCCTACTTCCGCTGCCAGATCGAGCAGCGTATCGCGGTCGCCCAGATGCTTCGAATCGGTAAAGTAAGCGCGGAGCAGCACCTCTGTCATCTCGTTGCGCTTGTTATGATGCGCAGCGAAGTGGGACAGACGGTGTGCGTCGAACGTATTGGTGAGCACGAGCGTATCGAAGTTGAACTGGAGGCCAACCGATGCAGCCTGCTGACCCAGATTCTCATTCATTTGAACCGCCTGCTCACGCGACATGCCGTACTTCGTCGCCAGCATGTCATGCACATCATGTCCATAATCCTTCTTCGCGCTTGGATCCAGCTCGAAGCTGCGATAGTGAATATCGATATGATTCTTGTGTTCGAACTTCTCTAGTGCCGCCTCCAGCCGACGTTTGCCGACATAGCAGAAAGGGCACGCGAAATCCGACCATACTTCGATTTGCATTACCGTCTCACTCCTTCGTATCTAAGGCTGTCCGATACGAGGAGTTATGCCGCGCTGCGCCTGAAGCGAAACCGTTAGATGATTCCGCTCCCCGCGCCGCGCGATGACAGCACTCGTACGGTGCCTGCTTATTTAATTTCAACCGCAGCTGCGCTGTCATCGGCTGGTTCTTCGGCAACTGGCTCTTCAATAACCGGCTCTTGATGCGCTTCTACGAACTTAACTGCATTGTACACCAGTACAGCCGCATCTGCACGCGTTACGACCGCTTGCGGATCGAAATTGCCGTCTTGGTCGAGCTCAGCGAGCTTATACAGCAATGCGCGTTGGATCGTACCTTGGTACTCCGTCGTAATGTCGGCTTCGTCGGTAATGTTGATGTACATTTTGATCAGCGGATAGTTGCCGGTCTTCTCGAGTCCTTGCACCAGCAGGTGCACGAATTGCTCGCGCGTCATCGGCGCCTTCGGATCGATATCTTCAGCGAGATCGAGACCGTTCGCTTTCGCGTTAATGAAATCGTTCGCGTACCAAGCATCGTCGCTGACGTTCTTGAACCAACCGGACGCCGTCGGTGCCTCGATGAAACTAATCGCAGCCAAGCTCAGATTCATGCTGCGAGCGATGAGCGTAACGCCTTGCGCTGCTGTCAGCGAATCCGCTGGACGGAATTCAGACGCCGTCACGCCGTTAATAATGCCTTGCGATTGGAGCGATTCGATCTGCGTCTTCGCAGCATGGCTGCTAATATCGGTGAATGGAGCGGAAGCCAGTGCTTGACCTGCGAATGGAACCATCAGAGCCATCGCCAAAACCGCGCTAATCATTTTCTTCTTCATCATTCATTTCTCCTTCGTCCATGTCATTCGTAAGCTTACAACACCACAGACGAATCACACGCGACAAATGTTGCCACTAACGTCACACTTTATACGATTGTGCCATTTGACGCAGCCGAAGCGCAACACTGCTCAGCTCCTCTGCTGATGCAGTCGTCTCCTCCATCGCCGCCAACTGCTCCTCGCTCGCAGCCGCTACACGGCTCGCGCCTTGCGCCGAGCTGACCGCGATCTCATTGACCGCAGCCGCCGCCGACGTTACCTGCTCGGAGCTTGCAGCCATTTGCTCGGCAGCGGCTGCGACGCCTTGAATTTTGTCCGCGACATCCTCTGCGCTTGCAATAATGCTGCGGAACGCTTCACCCGCGCTGCGGAACGCATCCATACCTGCGCCCGCTTCCAGCAATCCGCTGTTCATCCACTTCACCGAATGCTCGGTATCGACTTTCACCTGCTCAACGAGAAGCGCAATATGCTCGGCTGTCTGCGTCGACTTCTCGGCAAGCTTGCGCACTTCGCCGGCAACGACCGCGAAGCCTCGGCCATGTTCGCCCGCTCTTGCCGCTTCAATTGCTGCGTTCAGCGCAAGCAGGTTCGTCTGACTGGACAGCTCGCGAATGAGAGCAGCCATCTCCACAATATCGTAGGAGCGCTGCGCGAGCTGATCGACATGCTCGCTTGCTTGGCCCAATGTATGATGAACGCGGCCTACGCTTTCCACCGCCTGCTTGATCGACTCGCCGCCAACCTGGGCTTCGCGCGCCGCACCACCTGCAGCTTCCGATACTTCAGACGAAGTGGCTGCGATCAATTGCACGCCTCTGGCCACCTCATCCATTGCCCGCTCCGTCTCGTCCGCACGTATCAGTTGGTCGCTCGCGCCGCTCGCTACCTGTTGAATCGTTGCTGCAACCAATTCCGCCCGCTGTGAAGCCTCTCTCGAACCAGCCTGCAGCTGCTCCGAGGCTGAAGATACAACACCGGAAGCCTGCTGCATGCCGCTGAGCAGCGTCCGCATCCGCTCGGTCATGACGTTGAGCGATACAACCAGCTCGCCGATCTCATCCTGATTGCGAACCTTCAGCGCCTGCTGTGTCAAATCCCCCTGCGCCACCTGCCGAAGCGCTTCCGATACAGCTCTAACAGGGCCAGACAGGTTGCGCGTAATGATGATGAGCAGCGCAATGCCGATCAAGCATGCGATAATGCCGCTGGCGAGCAGCAAATCCGATGCATGCTTGGTAGCCGTGCCGGCTTCAGCTGACTTGGCCAACGCACCTTCAATGCCTGCCTGAAGCAGCTTATCGGTCTGCTCCGTTACTTGAGCCATTGCGGTATTCGCTTGCTGAAGCAGCGCTTCAACCTCCGCCTCATGCCCTTCCGAGCCTTGCTTCAAGCTGATTGTCGATGCTAAGGTAACGAACTGCTCATGCAGCGACTTGTAATTCGTCCAAGCCTTCTCCACTTGATCCGCTGCTTGGGTCAGCTCGGTATCAGCGGCCGAATCGAGCGTCTCGCGATAGCGCGCTAGATTGTCTGTCGCCTGCTGAAAAGCTTTCTCCGATTCCGCATCATACTCGCTAATGACGGATGCGTCCGAATCTGCAAGCAGCTTCAAATCCGTTGCTGCCGCATGCTCCGTCCAATAACTAAGCTGCGAAGCCATAACGCTTCTGAGCATCCATTTATCCGTAATTTCTACCGTTGTGCGCTGCATAATGTTCATCTGTCCCACGCTAACGCCGATTACGCCTATCAGCATTAATATCATCGCTGCGAATACCAGCGTCATTTTGGCTCTTACGGTTCTAAAGCCTCTCCGTTTGTTCATCTCGCTCGTCCCCCTGGATGTCGGAATGTCTCATCTCAATGGGACAAGCTTACATTGGAAAGTTGAACCTATCCTGAATATGGAATTAACGCTTGCTTAAAACAAGAAAGTGCAGCCTATTAAGGCTGCACTTCAACATCGAAAGGTAGCGTGAGAACTTCCCCGTTGTACTGAAATTGTCCCCAAATGCGATATTTGCCGGCAGCAGGAAACGCCGTGTGGAACATGACGTTCGAGCCGTTGCTCATCTCGGTCACCGCGTGTACATGAACGTACTGATCGGCTTCCTCGTTCAAAATGACAGAATGACCTGCTGTTCCAAGATACGGTTCCAGTTGAAGCGGCTCGCCTGTCTTCGCGTCAGCCAGATGGTATTCGATCATGACCATCTGTCCTGCACGGAGCGAGCCCAGATCGGGCATGATGGATACGCTGGCGGTTATACCACCCAATGTCTGAACCATCCCTTGACCTGGTTGAAGCCGCTTCTCCGCCGATTCCTTGCCCGTTACGCTCACCCACTGCTTCGTTACCGTAATTGGCTGGTCGTCGGGCACAAACTCCTCAATAAGCAAGTACTCCCCGCCAGCGGGAAAATCCGCCGTTGTCTCGAAGCTGCCATCCCCCCTGTATTCCGGGTGCAGATGCTGGAATATCGACAGGTCACGATTAACGATGATGAGGTGCATCAGCTTCGTCATGTCCTCGGTGAACTTCGAGACGGGCTGTCCCGATGGATCAAGCACACGGAGAGATAATGCATTGCTGCCATCGAGAAGCCGATCCGTCCCGTCGATGGCTGCGACTTGCACCTGATAGGCGTTATCCGATACGTTCGCCATGCTGCTCTGCTGAAGATAATGAAGGATGCCGCTTGTGGGCGGTTCAATATCGACGTTGCTCATCGAAGTTGAGCAGCCGCTGCTAAGCAGAATGACTGGCAGCATAACCGCGGATAGCAGCAATTTGCGCAATTTCAGGTGCTTCATGCGCCTTCCTGCCTGCTCTCAGGCTGGCGGGGAGGAAATGCGAGCAGACTAAGCGCCAGCGAGGCAAGCGCAGCGCTGACGATTGCGCCTGTCCATACTTCAATCTCCCAGCCAATGCCGTCCGTTGCCTTCAGCCAGCAGAAATATAACGTCCACAGCACGGCAGGCACGAGAAGAGCAAAGACGCGCATCGCCCACAGTCTGTTCGTTTCATTCGGCTTCAGCCAGCGGTAAGCCAGATCGCCAACTAGTCCTGCAGCGAAAGCGAACGCGATCGATACCGCATTCTCGAATCCGTCGAGCGCGTTCATGAGCACGGTAACGAATGTGAACAGCACGGTGACGGTGCCCAGCGGCAGACGCCATCTGCGGATCAGGAGCAGCAGCGGGATCATGTATTGCATCGTGTTCAACAGCAGGTAGGACAGGCCGCGCATCTCATTCATCTGTTGAATATGGCCGGAGTAGAATTTGGTTAAATACCAGTCTGTTACCGGCTGCGACGCCAGATTGTAACGGAACATCCATGCATACATAAGGAAGAAGCTAACGGCGGAAAGCGTCAGCGCAACGGACAGCAATGGGGGCGCGAACGTCCGCCAGCCCGGCGCGTCTTGTTGCTCATTCCATGCCGAACGGAAGGGGCTCGACAGAATCATTAGTGCGCCGATGAGCAGCATGAGGTGAGACGGACTGAGAAGCGCTGCGACATCCTCCTCAATGCCGTAGATAATATGCCACGCCATATCGCATAGCCCGCCCGTCAGGAATACAGCCGCTCCAACGAGGCCAAGTCCATAACCGCTCGGAATGGAGAGCCGCCAGGACAAACCCGTTATCCGCTTCGTTCGGTAGACAAGATAGCTCATCCAGAGCGCGCATACAAGAAACCCTGAGTACAGAATCGCATGCCAGGGTGTGAAGAACGTCTCGACAACCCCATGGTTATGCGCATATCCGTCGATAAAAACACCGCAAATGAGCCATGTGCCGAACAGAATGGTCAAATAATGATACCCGACTGCGAGCTTGAATGACGTACCTGACTGATAGGCCTTGGTGTGCAGCTGTTCCTGCACCTGTCTGAACGTCGAATTCGTCTGTGAGGATGCCAATTCCGATCTCCCCCTTATTCGCTCATACTTGCCGCAATGGCGAGCAGTTGCTCCTTGGTCACCGCTGCGGATGCACTGCCTACATTGTAAATTATTGTAACATCATCATGCGTCTCCAACCATTGAATCGTCTGATATTGGTTCGTTTCGCTCAGAATAAACGGCTCCGAGCGCAGGTACACGCCTTTGCCTCCGTTCACCTCAACCGACTGTTCCGCTCCGCTGGCAATAAGCCGCATCTCGACTTGTTCCATCGCGAGCTGGAGGCTTACATCAATCCGATTGCCATGCCCATCGGTGTAGAACGCGGTATAGGAGCGAATCAGCGGATCGGACTCCTGCTTCGCCGGACGAATACGCCATGCCAGTCGACTCGTTCCGCTGGCCTGCTTCTTCATCTCCTGCAGCATTGTCATGTCGCTGCTCGTCAAGTCGGGACCGTAAACCCCTTCCCGCTTGCCGCCGGCGAACGTAAGCCTAGTATCCGGGGATTGCTCGGGAGGTAGTTTGTAACCTGTGCCCACCTCCTGCTCCAGGACGTTCTTCCATGCATCATGCCCTTGGATCATGATCGGATTGGACACCGTGATATACGGCATCTCGCTCATCTCTGGTATCAGCTTGCCAATGTTCGGGGAATAGACGAGTGCCGCTTCTCCAGCGGCAAGCTGACCGCGCACCTGCTCCAGCTCCGAATGCAGCTCACTCAGCATCGAGGCATCCAATGCGCGATCAATGCCCTCGCTGTATTGGATATTGACCCGATCGTCCCCGATTCGAATCCACATATAGTCGGCGAAGCCGGATACAAGCGCCAGTACGGTAAGTCCGATGGCGATCTTCATGAAGAGCGGACGCGTCCAAGTGTGCCGCCGTGATTGTACGATTGTACGCCGTTGTTGTCGCGCAGAATGATGCGCAAACTGAGCCAGCAGCTTGGAATCCGGCTCCAGCTGCGGATTCATCGATTCGGCCTGCTGCTCGTACGCCTGCTTTAACCGCTCAGGAATGGACACGATGACCCGCCCCCTCTCCGATGTTGGATGCCGCCGCTGCAGGAGTCGCATCGTTCTGCTCCATGAGCCGTCGCAGCTTGACAAGTGCTGCATTGTGACGCGATTTGACTGTTCCAACCGGAATGTCCAGCACGTCGGCCATTTCCTCGTACGTATGGTCTTGATAATAACGAAGCACAACAATTTGCCGCAGCTTCATGGATAATCGCCCGACATGCTGCAGCAGCTCGCTGCTGCTCTCCGCTTTGAGCAGCCCGTCTCCAGGCTGAACGTGCGGCGGTTCAACTTTGGATAATGTGCGGCTGCGGTCGGCCAGCCTCATTCGCCGCCATAACCTCCGCCTCCAATTGCTGGTCTGACGTGCAATAATGCCATTAAGCCATGGGCGAAAAGGCTGCTCGGGTTTATAGCTCGGCAGCGCTTGGAACAGGGCGATGTACACTTCGTTCACAATGTCGCTGACATCATCTTTATGACCTGCCATGAACGATACGGTGCGATACACATGCGGGTGAATGCGTGCATAGACCTCGCGAAATGCTTCGGTATCGCCTTCCATCATCCGTTCAAGCCAAGGCTGCAACTCCATTTCGTGGATCACGCCTACCTCCGGTTAACGGTTTATCTCTTATTTGAATAAAGAGAACCGCGATACGATAATCGTTGAGATTTGACCATTCTGAATAACGAATTCAAGCGCTCGTTCCAGCTTCTTGTCGATATAACCGATGATATCCATGTTGTTCTGCGTCCGTTTATAGAAATCCTTTCCATACGCGTTGGCAATTTCGCTGGCGGGTCCCCCGGCCTTGATGCCTTTAGCCGTTTCCTGCCCTGGCATGAGGACATAAACCTCAACGCTGTCCCGTATGAGCGAATATTGATAATCCGCATACTCCAGCACGACATTGTCACCTGCCTGCTTCATTCGTCGGTTAGGCTCGCCTCGGTCCTTCTTAATTTCCGCCTCCGATTTGCCCCATTCCGCCCACTGCGGGTTTTCCTGACTAAGATCGATTCCCTCGACTTTATCTTTGTAATCCAGCGGTGTAGTCGACTTTTCCTTGCCGCAAGCAGCCAACATGAGCGTCATGCCGACCAGCAGCGCCAAGAACAGTCTGTACCGTTGTTGCTGTCTACTCATCTCCGAACTCTCCCTATCTCTTATAGTTAATGGTGATTTCAAGGTTTATTGGTCGGATACTGGGAAAAAGTTCGGTCGGAGGATAAAAAAATTGTTCGTGCTGACGCATACCAAAAAACCGAGCAGACATTATCGTCTGCTCGGCCTTACTCCACAAGCTATTAAGCTCGCGCCACGTTCACGCGGCCCGAGAAGAAGGTTGCGCCGCCGCCCATGTCGGCTGGACGGTCCGGCGTCAACGCGTTGACGTTGTGCTTCGAGCCCGGCTGGTCCGCCCACAGCCCTTGGCTGACCACAACGCCGCGCAGCACCGTCTCCCCGACGGAAACGGTCAACTCGCATTCGCCGCGGTCATTCCAGATTCGCACGTTGTCGCCGTCCGCAATGCCCGAGGCTTCCGCATCAGCCGTATGCATGAACAGCTTCGGCAGCTTCTCCATCCGTACATGCTTCGCATTGTTCGAGAACGTCGTGTTCAAGAAGTTGTGATTCGGCGCCGGTATGAACAAGTATGGATAGTCGCCGTCATGCACGAGCGGCACATAGGTTGGCAGCGGCGGATAGCCGTCCGCCTCCATCGCCGCTGAATACAGCTCGATTTTCCCGCTAGGCGTAGGTAAATTCCGAATAAAGTCCGACGTTACGGCCGCCTTCACGAACTGGTGCCGCTCCAGCTTCTCGTAATCAATGCTCGACAAATACGGATTCGCCGGAAAATCAAGCGCCTGCGCAATCATCTCCGCTTCCGTATCCTTGAACATCTCGTCTTCATAGCCCATCCCTTCCGCAAGCAGTCGGAAGATGTCCACATTCGACTTGCTCTCGAAGAACGGCTCGATGACCGGTTGCTGCAAATGCGCATAATGATGCCAGTATGACGTGTACAAGTCCGTGTTCTCATAGGAAGAAGTAGACGGCAGGACGATATCCGCATACTTCGCCGTCTCCGTCAGGAACAGATCGTGCACGACGAGGAACAAATCCTCCCGCTCAAGTCCAGCTCTCACTTTATTGCCTTCCGGTGCCACGAGCGCCGGGTTGCAGCTGTAGACGAACATCGACCTGATCGGCGGGTCCAGCTCCAGCAGAGCGCTGCCGATCTGATTCATATTAATGAGACGCGCATCCGGGTTCTTCCGCACATCGGGACGCTGAAGCGCAGTCGTGTTGAATTTCAAGAAGCCGCTGTTGCCCTTCATCGCGCCGCCTCCTGGCACCAACCATTGTCCTGTCAGCGCAGGCAGGCAGACGATGGTCCGAATGTTCATGCCGCCGTTATCGTGATGCTGCAAGCCGTTGCCGATGCGGACCAGCGATGGCGAAGTCGTCCCGTACATCCGCGCCAGCTTCACAATGTCGCCCTCCGGCACGCCCGTTATCGCGGATACCGTTGCCGGATCGTAGGCACGGACATGCTCGCGCAGCTCCTCATGCCCGATCGTATACTCGGAGAGGAACTGTTCATCCGTCAGCCCTTCTGCGAACAGCACATGCATCAAACCAAGGGCCAGCGCGCTGTCCGTACCGGGCAGAATCGGAATGAACCAATCCGCCCATCGGCCCGTCTGATTCTGGTGAACGTCGATCACGACGATCTTCGCGCCATTCTTGCGCGCTTTCTCCGCCAGTACGACCTGATGCATATTCGTGCTGACCGCGTTAATGCCCCACATGAGGAACAGCTTCGTATGCACCGTTTCCTCCGGGTCCGTTCCATAGCTGCCGCCCATCGTATACGAATAACCGACGCCGCCCGCTACCGAGCAGATCGTCTGATCGAGCCGGCTTGACCCTAACCGATTGAAAAACCGCCGGTCCATGCCTTCCACGTTCAACCGTCCCATGTTGCCATAGAAGCTGTAAGGCAGAATGCTCTCCGGTCCATGCTCCGCAACGAGCGCCTTCCACTTGGAAGTGATCGTCTCGATCGCTTCTTCCCAGCTGATGCGTTCAAACTTGCCTTCACCCTTGGCGCCAACCCGCTTCATCGGATGGCGCAGCCGGTTCGCATCATACAGCCGCTCGCCCATATTGCGCACCTTGTTGCAAATGCTGCCCTGCGTCACCGGATGGTTCGGGTCGCCCTCCACCTTCACGATAACGCCGTCTTTCTTATGAAGAAGCAGGCCGCATTGATCAGGGCAATCCAAAGAGCAGACTGCCGGCACGATCCCGTCCCGCTGATTGATATAAGCATTCATGCCGTCATAAGCCTCCTTATTCCAACAGTTATACCGCTAGTCCAACTATCATCTCATAGGGCATGAAACGCGGCAATGATCCAAAATCCCACAGCTTCCCCATCCACACTTACTGTCTAGCCCCATGCATTACTCCGGCCAATACCGATACTCTTCCAGGTCAATGCGACCTTCCAGACCGATATGGACGCCCTCCTGCCGAAGCAGAAAAGCTTGCGTATCCTTCCCTTCGAAATCCTTGATCGCGATTTCTCCACGCGCATTAACGACGCGGTGCCAAGGCAGACCCTGACTGGCACTCATCGCATGCAAGATCCGAACGACCTGTCTCGCCCCTCTCGGACTGCCTGCCAGCCCCGCAATTTGACCGTAGGTCATTACTTGCCCCTCGGGAATCCCTTTGATTATCGCAACCGCCCGCAGCGTGAAAGGCTCCATGATCCCTCGTCCTCGCTTCCCATCCTAACGTTAACTCTATCGTAGCACAGGCTGTATCGCTCTGTCTGTCCACCTATCCGCAGCTGCTGTCTGCCGATCTGTCGTCCGCCAAATCACCGGTACTATCCAAATCTGGTACTAGGAGAGCGGTAATTCGATCATTATAATGAGGCTAGACCAATATTAGTGCGACATCTACCAGGAAGGAATGTGAAGCAATGCTTCGACTCGGCACAGTGAGGACTGGTTTCATACTTGGCGTCTCGACGATTCTCGCCGCCATCATCTACTTCTTCGCTGCCAACTGGGGCGGCATGGAGCGCATCAGCCGCACGGTGCTGGCCGGAGCGCTTGTGGTTGTCCTATATGGTGCTTCTTATGGTTTCTCCCGTATCCAAGCGATGCGCAGTCATCATCTGTTCCTGTCCGCTGTATTGCTGCTGGGCGGATGCGTTGCCTTCGGTGCATCGGTCGCGCTGTTAGGCCAGATCTACAATTCACATGCAGACAGCTACGGATTGTTCCTAATCTGGACGATTGCTGCTCTTCTGCTTAGCCTAATTACGCACTATCGTCCGTTATATGTACTCGCCTATATTTTGAGCCATATCACCATATGGATGTACTTCTATCCGACCGATCTATCGATCCAATACAGCGAAGGCAAGATGTTGTTCATCTGGTCGCTGTTCGCATTGCTCAACCATGCGCTGCTCCTGCTGACGGAGAAGAAGCGGCTCCAATCAGCCCCGATCCGTCTGCTGAGCTTCCTGGTAGGCCAACTGTCCTTGATCTGGATGTCCAATTCACTCGTATTCAACGATTACGGCATCTTAATGAACATCGTATCGATCGCTGCCATTGCTGCTTCGATCTACTATTACATGCGCATTCAACTAGACAAAATCTATCTGACGCTCAGCGCGCTCCTAGCTTCAGCCTTCGCTGTGCTCAAGTTCATCGAACTGCTTGTCGAATTCGCTTCGGTCGCTTTCTTCTTCTATGGCTTGTTGTTCGTCGCGGCGCTGCTCGCCGGCAATATTTTATTCTTCCGTCGAGTGAACAAGCTGGACATTCCGCATGAGGCAGACGACCACTCGCAAGCAGCCTCGACGCCAAGTGCACAGGAGACGCAGCCGCTCCTGCCGCCAAGTAAGAACGTTCATCGGCAGCGCGGTCACCTGACTGCCGTTATCGTATCCACTGCGATAACGAGCCTTGCTGCAATCATTGGGAGCGCCTCTATATTCGGCCTTGTGCTGATGCTGACGGATAACTCCGATCCATGGTACACCCTATATACGATTGGTCTGCTGCTCATTGTGCCGATGCTCGTTTATTCGCGCGCCGAAGCCACCGTCCGCTATACGCTTCTGACTGTCGGCTTCGTCACGGGCACGATCGCGATTGCTTTCATCGGCTCCTTCCTGACAGATGGATCGTTCCTTATCCTATCAGCCGCCGGTCTGGCGCTGCTTAAGCGGCCAATCCCGCGTTACAGCTTGTATGCGATGCTAAATTTGCACACCTATATTACGTTATACCAACTATTCGATCCGCAGGACTGGTCGATGGCCGGCTTGATATTGATCCTGCTCGCAATCAATCTAATTGTTTACATGTGGATGCAGCGTGATGCCGAGCCTTCAATGTCATGGTTGCCGCCGATCCAAGCGGCCAGTTTCTTCTTCACGCTGTTCTATCTGCTCTGCCTGACATTCTTTGATGACATATTCCCTCATTCGTACGCCTTGTTCAACATCGTGAACATGGCAGCTGTTACACTGTGGCTGTTCTGGCTCATCCGAAAGCATCGAGAAGTCGAAGCGGTTATCTGCGCGATATTCTGGTTCGTCTTCGTCAGCTTCAAATATTATGATCTGCTCTGGTCGCTGCTGCACAAGTCGGTGACGCTTGGACTGCTGGGCATCATCATGCTGGCATTGACCTACTGGTATGCGCGGCGATTAAACGCGAAGTCCGCGATGCAAGCTTCTATCGATACGACATCCTATTGGGGTACACGATCGCTGCTGCTTATTATCGCAATCGCCCTTCAACTTGGCTTCTTGAGCTATCAAGCCATTTCAAGCGAACATCTGCTGCGTACAGGAACGCCGATCAAGCTGGCGATCGCGCCAATCGACCCTCGTTCGATGCTGCAAGGCGACTATGTCACCGTTTCTTATACGATTTCAACGCCAGCCCAATTCGCTCAGATAGAGCGTCAGGATGGTAATACTCGTAAAGTGAAAGTAGTGCTTAAACCCGATGCTAATGGCGTGTACCAGTTCAACCGCTTGTATAAGAAAGAAGAAGCACTCGGCCCTAATGAAGTAATCATTAACGGCCGTTGGAACGGTTGGGGGACGGTCCATTACGGCATCGAAACGTATTTCGTCCCAGAGGGAACGGGGGCAGAGGTGCAACAAGAAGCGCGCTTCGCCTATGTACGCGTCAGCAGCTCAGGCAATGCAATGTTGGAGCGACTGTCCGATCAATAGCAAACCGGATCATGAACAAACCGAAACTTCACCGACAAGGCAAACAGCCTCCATCCCAAAGGATGCGGGACAGAGGCTGTGTGAGGTGCCTGCGGATTGACCAACTACAGGCGACTATTGAAATTGTTTTGGAAACTGCTTAACAATGCCTTCTGACAGTACATCGGCAAAATGAAGCATATGCGCCTCGTTCTGATCGATTGCATGAATATTCGCCTGCCAGTCTTTCTTCAGACGTGCAGCGACCTGATCCGTGATGAGCTTCAGATGCGTATATAGCATGTCCTGCAGCCACTTGGCATTCAAATTCGGGTTCGCTGCTGCCAGGAACCGTGCAATTTCATCTGCATTCCGATGCCAATCCGCATTATACTTGTTCAGATCTGACGAATTCCCAGCCTTCGCTGCATCAAGTACTTTGCCCGCGAGCATAATATGCTCCTGAAGCAAAGTGGCAAGCTGGTTGCCGGCGGCATCTCCGTAATACGGTTTGATCGCGTTGCCGATATCCTGCTGATTGCGAAGCAATCGAGCGAGCACTTGCTGCTGGTCTTCCAATCCAGCGAGTGCACTAACGATATAAAGCCCTGTCCAGCTGATATGCTCAATCCACAACCTGCGCATCTCTTTGGAGAAGTTAACCGCAGAATTCGTCAGCGTCTGCTGCCGTATGTCGGAGCTTGGCGCGTATTGAACGCTTAACTTCATTCCCTCCGCTCTTGCTGCGGCACCCGCAATCGACGGCGAGATCGAAGCAGCCAATAGCGCTGCCGCCGTAAACATCATCAATGGTTTCATGACGGTCATCTCCCTAATACGTATGTTTGTTGCGCTCGGAATGGCCCGTCATAGTTTGGTCCTAAATGTAACACTTATGCATAATGTTACCGTTTGCATTAAAATTACCTTTCATTTTGAAAAAAACTTTTTAATTTCGAAACAAAAAGGTGTAAACTATATAACATAGGTAAACAAACCGATTAGGTCATCGTCGCTAAAGCATTTTGCCACTCACCGAGAACAACGCCTATGCTGCGATTTCTTTTGTGAAAAATGTTGCAAACTATTCAACAATTATACGCGTTAGTGATTGGCACAATCGAGAAGACTAAACCTAACCTATTTCAACGTAAAGGAGGACGTTCTCATGTCGCAATCTGTTGAATCCAAACCGTTAGACGTGCTTGAACAATTGACGAATCCAGAAATCCAGCAATCCTTGACTGTATTGGTGGACAATCTGCCGAAGCTGGCCGAGATGGTGACGACGCTCACGAAGGCTTATGACTTCGCGTACAACATCGCTACGGATAAGGTGCTCATCAACGACTTCGCGCACGGTATCGGCGAATTCGTAACGCCTGTCACGGAGAAAGCAAAAGGCATCGCTGCAGCAGCTATGGAAGCGAACGAGCGCGCGCAAGCGGATACGACGACAGTCGGTCTGTTCGGTATGCTCAAAATGCTCAAAGATCCAGAAGTTCAAAAGACGCTTCGCTTCGCGCAAGCTTTCTTGAACGTACTGGCTGAACGGAAATAAGCATCGCAGCACGCGATTGAAGATCCACAACCAACGATAGTCGTTGAGTACGAATGGAGGATGGACATGTCGAAACAAATTTTGATTCTGGGCGGCGGTTACGGCGGCGTCCTTGCAGCGCTGTCCGCGCGCAAGGAATTGTCTGCTGCAGAAGCAACCATTACGCTTGTAAACCGTTTCTCTACTCACCAAATTATTACCGAGCTTCACCGTCTGGCTGGCGGCACGATCAAAGAAGGCGCCGTAGCGCTTCCGCTGAATAAACTGCTGGGCAGCAAAGGCATCAACGTTCTCGTTGATTCCGTTAAGAACATTAACCCTAACGAGAACCAAGTCGTTCTCGATGGCGGTTCCACATTGAAGTATGATTACCTCGTTGTTGCACTTGGCAGCGAAACGAACTACTTCGGCATCCCTGGCCTCGAAGAGAACAGCCTCGTGCTGAAATCGGCTGCTGACGCGAACAAAATCCGCGCTCACGTTGAAGCGCGTCTTGACGCTTACAAGAAATCGGGCGACAAGAAAGACGCTACGATCGTTGTCGGCGGCGGCGGCTTGACGGGCGTAGAGCTCGTTGGCGAATTCGCTGATAAACTGCCGGAGATCTGCCGCAGCAAGGGCATCAACTTCAGCGACATCAGCATCTACTGCGTAGAAGCAGGCCCAAGCATTCTCCCGATGCTGCCTAAACCGCTGATCGAGCGTTCGGTTGAGAGCCTGACGAAGCGCGGCATCAAGTTCCTGACGGGCGTCGCGATTACGGAGGCTTCCAAAGATACGGTATCGCTTAAGGACGGAAGCAAAATCGAGTCCAACACGATCATCTGGACGGGCGGCGTTAAAGGCAACCCGATCGTTGGCAGCTGCGGACTTGCAGAAGACCGCGGTCGTTCCACGGTTACGCCTACGCTGCAATCGACTTCGCACGCGAACGTATTCCTCGCAGGCGACTGCGCGGTTGTATTCCCAGAGGGCAGCGAACGTCCTTACCCGCCAACAGCTCAGCTGGCATGGCAAATGGGTGAGCTCGTCGGCTTGAACCTGGCTGCAGCAATCCGCGGCGGCGCTATGGAGAAATTCAATCCTGTATTCTCCGGTACGCTTGCAAGCCTGGGCCGCAAGGACGGCGTCGGCTCCATCGGTGGCAACAACACGCAGCTCAAAGGTCTGCCTGCTTCGCTGATGAAGGAAGCTTCCAACATCCGTTACCTGTCGCACATTAACGGCCTGTTCGCACTCGCACACTAATTATAATTAGGACGCCAGTGAGCATTTTGCTCGCTGGCGTTTTTTATTTCACATGCACCCTGCCTCCATATTGACGATTATTTACCGTTCATTTATGATTCGTTTCGTAACTTATTACTTTGTAGGCGGGTGCCATTGTCCATGTATATTAATCGAAAGCTGTTTATTGCGATTATGGTTATTATGTTCTTATGTATTTCGGGTGTTGGTGTGTACGCAGCAACTACGAAAACGTCCACCACTAAAGAGATGCAAGTGCTGGAGGCATGCGTCAAGCAGGATGGAACGATGCGTCTGCTGCTGCCAAACACGGCTCCGCTAACGAAAGGGAAAAAACCGACCTGCACGAAAGCAGAGACGCTGATTTCGTGGAACGTGATCGGTCCGAAAGGCGACAAGGGAGATAAAGGCGACACCGGTCTGACGGGAAGCACGGGTGCTACAGGAGCGACAGGCGCTCAAGGCACGAAGGGTGACACTGGCGCGACAGGTGCCCAAGGTGCGAAAGGCGACACTGGCGCCCAAGGCCTGCAGGGCGTTCAAGGCGACACAGGACCTGCTGGTCCAGTCGGTGCGACAGGCGCGACAGGTGCCCAAGGTCCAAAAGGCGACACTGGCGCTCAAGGTCCGCAAGGCATTCAAGGCGACAAAGGACCTGCAGGTCCTGCCGGTGCGACAGGTGCCCAAGGTGCGAAAGGCGACACTGGCGCCCAAGGGCTTCAAGGCGTTAAAGGCGACGCAGGACCTGCCGGTCCAGTCGGTGCGACAGGCGCGACGGGTGCCCAAGGTCCAAAAGGTGACACTGGCGCTCAGGGTCTTCAAGGTGAAAAAGGGGATCAGGGCGACATCGGTCCTGCTGGGCCAATTGGTGCTACTGGACCAGTAGGCGCTACTGGCCCGCAAGGTCCTCAAGGGCTACAAGGCATTCAGGGCGTTAAAGGCGACGGCGTGAAGACATTCACTGGCGTCGTTAGCAATACCGGTACTATCCTCGCCGGCAGCGGCTTTACGGCAGTGCTACAAGGGAACGGATACATCAAAATAACTTTCGACTCCGGCTTACTAGGCAGCGGCCTCTTCGCTCCATTCATCACCGCCGGTGGAGACATCAGAGGTTGGAGCGCTAGCGGCGGTTCGCTTGAATTTACTGTGGAACCAATATCAGGCTTTAGTGCGTTTGGAATTGCGATCATGCAGATGAACTAACCTATCAAACGATAGATTATCAATTGTAAGTGCAGCCGACAGATCCCAATCTGTCGGCTGTTTTTCATCAACGATCCCTCCCGCTTGCCCATACGAACCTATGACAAGGAACCGGCTCGTCTACAACGAGATGATTATGCATATCCCAAATGATTCGCCGGGTTCGCTTACAAAGCAAAATCCGCCACCCTAGTGGGCAGCGGATCGTTACGGAATGATTTTATTCGAAGATAACGAATTTCAGCTGTTTCTTCTTCAAGTATTCGATAATGGCAGGAAGCGCCTCAACCGTATGCTTCTTCTCGTGCAGCACGTAGATGCCGCCGGAAGGATTAACCTTCTCGAAATAATCTAAAATTTCATCACGCGTATCCGCATTCCAATCCTCCGGGTCGCGGTTCCACATGAGCACTTTCATCTTCTGCTTCTTCACTTGCGCAGCGAGCGCGCTGTTAATGAGGCCGTAAGGCGGCCGGAACAGCGTTACCTGCTTGGCCCCATCGCCGGTCAGCTCATCATTCGTCTGCGTAATGTTCGCCAGCTTTGCTTTATCGCCTAGCTTCGTCAGCTTGCTGTGATCCCAAGAATGATTGCCGACCGACATGCCCTGTTCGGCCGCATAGCGGACAGCATCGCGGTTATGACTCGCATTCTTCCCGATGAAGAGGAAAGTGCCGGCTACCTCGTTATCCTTCAAAATATCGACGATCTGCTTCGTGTATGCCGATGGACCGTCGTCGAAGGTCAATGCCACATACCCTTTGGCCAAGCTGTAGGTATATCCGTCCGACTTCAATTGTTGGAGCTGTACGATGGACTTGCTTGCTGTATCCTTCGTCTGCGTCGTCGACTCTTCCGCCTTCACGGGCTTCTTCTCTCCCGCAGGGGTCTGTTCCTTGGCCGGCTGCTTCGGCTCCGCTTGCGCGTCCGACGTCTTCGTCTCGGTCTCCCCAGCATCTGCAGTCGTCGACTTAGGCGACGCTGGCATCACTAACGGCTCGATCTGCACTTTGTTAGCCGATCCTACTGCATGTGATGCCAGCGCGCTGTCGCTGACAGCAGCCTCGACGACCATCGACGGATGGCTGGCTCGCGTCGACTGCGGCGAATGCTCGTCGATCGCATCGACTCTGTCGATAAACACGAGCTCCTGCATACGGAACATCATCGCAAGCAGCAGCACCAAGCTTATTAATGAGGCTTTCCAGAGCAGCGCGCGGCTTCTCAGCGGGATGAGCCGCTGCAGCCTATTCGTTCGCACTCGCTGTTTCGCAGCGTCTGCTCCAATTGTTATGTCTATTGCATCTACCGTTGTTTCTGCTTGCTCTTGTTGCGGTTCTAGGGCTCTGATGACTTGTCCTGATGTCAGCTGCTCGCGCAGCTCCTTTAGCCTGTTTGCATATGAGGTTGAACAAATAAAATACAGCGTCTCTTGGAAGGAGCCTTTCATTCGTACGATCGTGCTGTAATGATGCCGCTTATAGGGGTCCCATTTGGCATACAACGACAACCGCATTCGATGCCCTTCCATTTGCAGTAGAGACAACTGACCATATGTAAAATCGTCCATCTCAAACCAAGCGATGTGTGCTTCCCCGCCGCTGCGGGTAATCGCGATCTCCATCTGGTAACGGTTAGACGACTGCTTGAGCGATAACAGCTCAACCATCGGAATCGTATCATGTGTCATAGAGCCCTCGTCCTCCCCTTGTCATCTCTCCGCCTTCATCTCTGTGACAAGGAACCGTTACTATTCGATTATTTTAGCTATTGCTCTTCCCTTGTCCGAGCGGCGCGGACATACGGCTTGTGAAATCGCTGATCATATTCGCCAGATATGTCTTCTCTTCGCGCATTGCCTCGTACTTCTGCTTCAGATGGGTATTCTCGACTTCAAGTCGGTTCAGCTTATCTTCGTACTCATTGATCGCCTTCACCTTATCGGCGAGCGCTTCATTATGCTTCTGAAGCAGGCTGCCATACTTCTGCTGCTCCAGCTCGATCGCGTTCTTCAGCTCTTCGATCTCCCCGTTCAGCGTGCTTTGCAGCTCCCGGTAATCTTCCATCGCCTGATCGACCTTCAAGTTCTTGTCCGTCAGCTTGCGTTCAAGCTCGAGAACATTTTTCTCCCGATCGCTGATCACTTGGTTGAGCGCTTTCACTTCACGGTTCAAGCGATCCACATGACCGCTCGAATGCGTCAGACGATCCTGCAGTTCGTGTATGCTCCGCTCGGCCTGCTGTCTGGCTTGAATGACCTGCTCAACGGCGAAGACTAGATCGAGCGACCGCTTGTCCATATTCGTCTTGTTGAACGATGTCACAACCGGCGAAGCCTCCTCTTTCCCAGCTGCAAAATGGGCGATCTCTTCCTCGGATAAGATCACGCTCTCCTCTTCTAATTCCGGCACGGCCACTTGCGCTTCAGGTTGCTTAACGGGTGAATCTTTCTTTTTAAAAAAAGGAGAAATCATGTCCTGCTCCTCACCTTTTCAGTATAATTATGTAAGAATTTCGCACAATCTGTCGAAATGATTATATTCCTATTATAGAGGAATTGAGTATGAGCAAGACGTGACTTTATGCCTAAATTGATTGCTACTAATGCCCTAAACGCGATGTTAATAGAGTCGTTAACACACGAAGACGGCCGGGCTTCATATGGGCCCGGCCGTCTTCGTGTGTCGAGAGTGATTAAGCGATCGAACGCCCCTGCTGTTCGCCAGCCGCCGCCAACGTCTCCGCATGCTGCTGAGTTTTCCCGAGCCGATCGTAAATAAGGCATAAATTTCGCTGAGACAATCGCCCGCGTACGACGTCTTCGGACGATGTACGCGGGCGATTGCTTCATGGCTGCAAGTGAGAATGTCCTCATTTGACACTCGATTAGGTATAGTTCTATAGTGAAAACATTAGGTGTTTGCAATTTTATTCCAAATGAATCCAACCACGAGGAGGTGTGCCGAAGCTGGCCATGCTGGCGGAGGCAGAATGAATGCGAATTGCACAAGGCATTGAGATGCTCGAATTAAAGCTGGGTCACATGCAGATCCACCCAACCGTTGTTTATGATGCGGACGGTTACTGGATCATTGATACAGGACTTCCTGGCAGCCGAAGCGCGATTGAAGCGTTGATTGCTGAAGCAGGGCTCGATGCGGGCAAGCTTCAAGGCATTATCCTGACCCATCAAGATATCGATCATATCGGCGGGCTGCCGCAATGGCTGGATTCACCAGGCGGAAGAGAAATCTCCGTCTATGCACATGAGGATGACCGCGCACCGATCAACGCGACTGCCCCTTTGATCAAGGTAAGTGCTGAACGCCGTGCTTCGCTGTTGGAATCGATGCCCGAGCCGGTGCGCCAAGCGTTCTTGAACGTTTTCTCAGGCGAGCATGAGAATGTAACGAACGTATTATCGGACAATGAAACGCTGTCGTTCGGCGGTGGACTGACGGTTATCCATACACCTGGCCACACGCCAGGTCATATTAGTCTGTATCACTCGCCTAGCAAAACGCTTATCGCTGGCGATGCGATGATTGCGGCAGAAGGTGTGCTGAATGGCCCGAACCCGCCTTTCACCCCGGACTATCCAAAGGCACTGCGCTCGCTGGGCAAATTGGCGGCATTCGAGATCGACAACGTCATCTGCTACCATGGCGGCCTTGTCAGCGGCAAGGAGGTGCAGCAGCGTATCGCCGAGATCGCATCCTCGGAAGCATAAGCGTGCTGCTTGAAAGATATGAGTAATCCATCTGTGACTTCGCATCCTGTTGTAAGACTTCTATATACGGTACTTCTCTCACTGGTCGGCGGGCTGCTGTTCAATCTGCTGCACGTCCCGCTTCCGTGGCTGCTTGGGCCGATGACCTTCACCCTGATCGGATCTAGGGCGGTGAAAGCCGTTCGGCCGTCGTGGCCGAGTTGGATTCGCGATACCGCGCTCATTCTAATTGGCTATTCCATTGGCCTGACCTTCACGATGACAACACTTCGCCAGATCGGCCATCAGCTGCCGACCATGGCGCTGATGACGTTCATTCTGATCCTATTGTGCTGTCTGCTTGCCTGGATCATCACAAGGCTCTCCGGCCTTCCTTTCCCAACCGTCTTAATGGGCAGCATTCCAGGCGGACTTACGCAGATGGTCGTGCTTGCGGAAGACACCAAAGGCATCGACCTGACGGTCGTTGCGTTCCTTCAGGTCGTACGACTGCTTATGATTATTTTCTGCGTACCCGTGCTGGTGTTCAGTCCGATGTTCGGCGGGGACAGCAGTAACGGCGCTGCGGCAGATACGGTGAGCGCTGTTGTTGAACATGCAGCGACCGTCGCCAGCACAGGCTGGGGAGTCGTTGCGCTGTACGCCGCTGTTTCGGTTGCTGCAGCGCTGCTCGCGAATCGAATCCACTTCCCGTCCGCCTATATGCTCGGACCAATGATCATTACGGCGATCATTCACTTGCTCGGAGTCGAAGGCCCCGCTCTGCCCGCATGGCTGCTTAGTGCCGCGCAGGTCATGATCGGGACTTATGTCGGGCTGCTGCTCAAGCCGGAGAAGCTGCAGAACAAGGGGCGCGTCGCCTTGCTCGCTGTCACGAGCAGTACGCTGCTCATTGCCAGCACGATCGGCTTCAGCTACTTGCTTACGAAGCTGCATGCCGTCTCGAGCACGACCGCTTTCTTAAGTCTCGCGCCAGGCGGCATGGACCAGATGGGCATTATCGCGCATGAAGTGAATGCGGATATATCGATCGTGACCGGTTATCAGATCTTCCGAACGTGGTTCATCTACTTCGCCATTCCACCGCTCTTGCGCATGCTGTTCCGCGTAATGAAGCGCCGCAAGGTGCAGCAGCAAGGCGTATGAGCCCGTTAATTTTGTCCATTAGAACAAAAAAGCATGCAGCCCCCAGGTCTAAGTGGACTTAGGGGCTGCCTCTTTATCTGCAGGGAACGAATTCGGGCACATTATAGAGAAGAGGAGGTTGACGAAGATGATCAAAGTGTTGGCGGTTGATGACGAGACCAGCATCTCGGGAGCGATCGCGTATGCGCTCAAGAGAGAAGGCTACGAGGTAGAGACAGCCTCGGATGGCCAGGAGGCGCTCGAGAAGGTGCTTTCGTTCCGCCCCGACGTTCTTGTTCTCGACGTCATGATGCCTAAGTTGAACGGATATGAAGTATGCCGCCGCCTTGACGGGACGGATCGGCCGGCCATCTTGCTTCTTACGGTGAAGAACGACATCGTGGACAAAGTGATCGGCCTGGAGCTGGGCGCCGACGATTATATGACTAAGCCCTTCGACATGAGAGAGCTGATCGCCCGGGTGAAGGCGCTCGCGCGACGCCGGACTCCCGCTATGCCGCCGAAGGCTGCCGATTCAGAGCGAGAGATTCTGACGATCCGCGCGCTCGTCATCGATCCTTCGGCCCACTCCGCTCGGGTCGGAGACCACGCCCTTGATTGTACCCCGAAGGAGTTCGAGCTGCTCGTACTGCTCGCGCGCAATCCGGAGAGAGTCTATACCCGCGAGGACCTGCTTGAGCTCGTCTGGGACATGGACTTCGCGGGAGGAACGCGTACCGTCGACATTCATGTCCAGAGGCTGCGCAAAAAGCTGGGCGCCGCGCACGGCTTGATCCAGACTGTTTATGGAGTCGGTTATAAAATGGTGAAGACGCCGTGAAGCGAGCTCCTTTCTTCGGCATGAAGTGGCGCATCTCCCTGCTGCTGGCTCTGCTGCTCGCTTTCGTGCTGACGCTGCTCAGCTCGCTTGTGCTGGCGGGCATTCGCGAAGATCAGAGGAACCGCCTGGAGCGAATGTTCGAGCACCAGGCAGATCTCGCGAACCTGCGGGTGCGCGAGGCCTTCCTGACAGGCGAACGCGCAGCGCCTGACGCGTTCATGGACGACAGCGGCCAGAAGCTCGCAGTCGATATCGGCGAAGTAAGCGGCATGGCCGTCACGCTCTACAAGACGGACGGCAGCTTCGCCGGAACGTCGCTGCCGATCCAGCCGCAAGCCGACGTCCGGGATGCGCTGGCTTTCACTGCGAAGGGGCAGTCCGCTTATATTACCGAAGGCGACGTCGTTCTCTATCTTGCGCCGCTATATAACGCGAACGAGCGGCTGGGGACGGTCCAGTTCCACGGCTCTCTCGCGGAGCAGAGGGACTTCTACGACCGCATTCGCAATCTGTTCCTCCTGACCGGCGGGGCCGTTCTAGCGGCAGGCTTCCTGATCGGGTTCCTGTACGTGAGGCGCCAGGTGGGCATCATCGCCAAGCTGAACGAGGACGCGAGCCAGATTGGGCAAGGCCGATACCTTGCCGCTCCGTCAGTCATCCGCAAGGATGAGCTCGGGCATCTGTCGAGAGGCATCTTCGAAATGAGCGAGAACATCGCTTCGTCGGTACGCGAGCTAACGGAAGAGAAGCGGAAGCTGATCGAGGCAATCGCCCGGCTCGAAGAGCTGGAGCGGCAGCAGAAGCAGTTCATCGGCAACATCAGCCACGAGCTGAAGACCCCGCTTACCGCCATTCTCGCCTATTCCGACCTTCTCGGCATGTACAGCGACGATCCGGAGCTGTTGGACAAGGCGTCTACGGAGATCCGCCAGGAAGCTCAACGCCTGTACAGACTCGTGGAGAAGGCGTTGAAGCTGTCCTCGATGGACGTGTACGACTTCCAGGCTGCGGGCCGTTCGCTGCCGATCGTTCCCGCGCTAAGAGAGGCGATCGGCCGCATTCAAGTAAAAGCAGACGCAAGAAATATCCGCATCGAGGCTAGACTAGAAGAAGGAAATGTATGGGCGGATCCGGACAATCTTGGCCATATGCTGCTCAATCTGCTCGATAATGCGGTGAAATACAACAAGGAAGGCGGAGCGATTCGAATTACGAACGCCGTCGTCAAGTTAAGCGCCGACGGTAGCGAACGCATGTTGATCGAGATCGCCGACACCGGGATCGGGATTCCTCCAAGCGAACGCGAGCGTATCTTTGATCCGTTCTATACGGTCAGCGACGACCGTTCCCGCGAGACGGGAGGCACAGGACTGGGCTTGCCGCTCGTCCGAAGCCTCGCCGAGAAGCAAGGCGGGTCGGTTCATCTCGCCGAGTCCGGGCCGGAAGGCTCGCGCTTCATCCTGGAGCTGAGGCTCTTCGCTGCCACGGATACAACGGCGAGCTGAAATGTTTACAAGTTCGATACAAGCCGGATATCTAATGGAGATATCCGGCCTTTATATTTAGAGTCAGCAGGGGCGCCGATGACGCTCAAGACAACAAAAGAAGAGACGAGTCGATGATCCCTGCAGCTCGATCAGGGGGTACGGACAATGGGGCAAGACGGAGCATGGAGAATCGCGACGCTCGGAATCTTAGTTGCTGTAACAGCTGGGCTTGCCGGTTGCAGCACGTCGGACAGCGGGTCGATCCTGTCGCCTGACGAAGGTCGGACGCTAACCGTCGTCAAGGATAGCGAACGCAAGCCGAACGAGGATATCGCGGTGTCGCGCATTCATCGGCTGGAAGACGCTGCGATTGCGAAGTGGTTGGACGATGACAAGGTAAGCGTCGTCTTGACGAAGATGACGAAGGCCGCAACGCAGACGGAAGAAGCGAAGTTCGAATACTTCGAGACGAACGTCGACCTGCTCACCGACTCGCAAGGGCAGTTGCTGCCCCTTCAAGAGCCGTCCGCCCCTGGAGCGACGGTACGGGAGACGGTCTCCCCCGACGGCAAGCTCGTCTTCGTTCAGGAATGGCACGACAAATACACCGCTTCGAACTACGTTCGGAACCTATCCACGCAGGAAAGCATCGCGGTGAAGGTCGACAATTACCTCGAGAAAGGCAGCTGGCTGGATGATGACACCTATATCTTGGCGGCGGGCTCCATGAACGGCCGCGGCGAGCTCTACGCCATTCAGGCGGATGGCCGGAGCGAATTGATTGCGCTCAATGACTCCGACGTGGAGACGTTCGAGCAATTCGAAGCCGGCCATGGCCGAATCTACTACGTGGACGGCAAGCAAGCGTTGAAGACTTTCGCGCTGGGAGACGCCGCTCCGACGACTCTTGTCAAAGGAGCCGGAGCGTTTCGGTTATCCCCTACCGGCACCCAAATAGCGGTCACAGCCGCCTACGCCGAAGGCGTATCGGGTACCAAGTTAACGATGTACAACAGCGCGGGCAGCGCGCAAGGCTACCTGATCGGCAAGGGCGATCTGATTAACGACGCGGCTTGGTCCCCGGACGGCTCCATGCTAGCTTTCTCGGTCTATGCCGAGGATAAGAGCGGCATGAACGGCGTGTACATTTACGACTCGGCCACGGGCAAAGTATCGCCCGTCGGACCTTCTTACTTCCCGCAGTATCCCCTCAGTTGGAATCCTTCCGGCACCCGGCTCGGCGTGACGGTTGGCGGAGAGAACGGGCTGCCGGTGACGCAAATTATCGACTTTAAATCCTAAAGGAGTGACTCATATGAAAATCATGATGAAGAAATCTGTACTTGGCGTAATGGTGCTTGGGATGACGGTAGCAGGCGCGGGCGGCGTGTATGCCGGAACCAACCTGCAGAAGATCACCGCCTACCTGAACGGCAGTCTCGACATTCAAGTGAACGGCAGCCACTTCATCGCGAAGGACGGGAACGGCAACAAGTTGACCCCGATCACGTATAACGACACGACCTATCTTCCCGTACGGGCGGTAAGCGACGCGCTCAACGTACCGATCGTCTACGACGCGGCGACGCAGCAGATCCGCATCGGCACGGGTACGACAACTCCCGTGGTCGACGTGGCTTATACAGCGGCGCAGGTCAAGGCAATCAAAGCAGCGTTCGCCGGCTTCGACGGATTCGAGACCGCGTACGCTCCTACGCTGATGAACAAAGGCGACGCGTACCAGAAGGCGGTCGGCACGGGCGACGGCGTGAATCTTGTTTTCTCCCACATGATGGTCAACGTATCCCCTCGCGATTATTCGTACGACTACGAAAGCAAGGATGCGACCCTATCGAATGGCGTCAAGGCCAAATGGTATACGCCTAGCGATGTTGCGATGTTAACCTTCCCGCTTGACGACCGCTTCGTTACGATCAGTTCCCCGGACGCCATGGTATCCAAGGCGCAGCTCGAGAAGATCGCGGTCGGCGTCGCTAAGCTCAAATAATCATAGCTGCACGTTTCACTAACCGTTTGCTTATCATGTTCCGCGTCGTATTCACAGCACGATAAAGTGCAGCGGCAAGGCGCATAGTGAAGGGGCTGTCCTTGAAAGTCATCTATGATGCAGATGACCTAAGGATGGCCCCTTGTTTCACGTTTCCGAATGCATCGATTCCACGTCATAATCGCGTCTGACGAGCGCACTAGTGATGAGAAATGGAAAATAGTAATCTTTGTTAATATTTTACACCCTGTTTATCCGACCCTTTCAGTCGTGTATAGTTAGTTGTGCTCTATTTGATCCAAGAGGGGGTTATACTTCAATGAGAGTATTGCAACGATTAGCGTTGGCGATCGTTATAGGCGTCATCATCGGCGTATGGCTCGGCATGAGCGATACCGACGTCAGCACGTCGACGGTGTTCATCCTAGTGGCATGTGCAGCAGTCGTCATCTATGGCACTTCGATTATTCGTATGAATTATGTGCTCCGTTACTCGCGCAACGACATCGCAGTGGACAAGTGCGTGAGAAAACTGAGCCGGACCGTCCCTTACTACGCGGCGGTATGCGACTTGATCGACGGTAACATGGAATCAGCCGCAGCTAGAATGGGCAATATTAAGAACGACAAGCTCCGTGCTGTACTAGGCGCCAATCTTGCACTGGCAAGCGAGCGCTGGCAGGAAGCCGAGCAGCATATAAACCAGCAGGACAACAATGACGTCAAGTATGTGGCGCGCGCTTTGGTACGGCTGCTGCAGGACGATCAGTCCGGCTTCGAACAATCGAAGCGGATGGTGGATCATCAAGGGCTGAAATATGCGCTTGAAGCTGAGGAGGCTTTCCGCCGCGGCGACTTCGCGAAAGCGGACGAGCTCGGCGAGTTGGCCATCTCACAAACAGCGGGACTGCAGCGTTATGCGTTTATCCGTTACCGTGAGCTGAGAGCCGCTGAACCGAACCGGAAGACTTATTTCTAAGCCGCTATACACCGAAGGCTGGGCAGATAACCGATCTGCTCAGCCTTTTGCTGCTATTTCATCAACCGCCGAATGATCTTAAGCCCCGCCTTGGACGTCGGGTAACGCAGCGGAATATCAAGCCACGTCGCTTGGCGCAGGACGCTCTTCTGATGCGAGAAGGTGAAGAATGTGCTTTCTCCATGATAGCTGCCGATTCCGCTCTCCCCTACACCGCCAACCGGCAAGTAGGACGAGGCAAAATGCATGAGCGTATCGTTGATGCATCCGCCGCCGAACGACAGTCGTTCGATAACGCGCTGCTGGAGCTCGCGGCTGCTGCTGAACAGATAGAGCGCCAGCGGCTTCGGCCGCGCGAGCACCGCTTCGTACACTTCCTCGATTCGGTCATAGGCAAGCACCGGCAGCACGGGGCCGAAGATCTCGTCCTGCATCACCGGCGACGACCAATCGACGCCGTCCAGCACAGTCGGCGCAATCGCTCGCTCACTTGCATCCGTCTGCCCGCCGATTATAACTCGCCCATCATTAAGAAATGCAGCCAGCCTTGCATAATGCCGATCGCTGATCAGATGCGTATAGCTCGGGTTGCGCAGCGGCTCTTCTCCGTACAGCTCTTTCACCGCCGCAGCCAGGTGGCCAAGGAACGCATCCTTCACCTCGCGCTGCACATACACATAGTCGGGCGCTACGCACGTCTGCCCTGCATTCGTGAATTTGCCGAAGGCAATCCGCTTCGCCGCCAGCTTCAGATCGGCATCCCCGCTGACGATGCAAGGGCTCTTGCCGCCAAGCTCCAAGGTGACGGGCGTAAGATGTTTCGCTGCTGCTGTCATCACGATACGGCCGACGTGCGTACTCCCCGTGAACAGAATGTAGTCCGTCTTCTCCGCCAGAAGAGCAGTACTCGTCTCTACGCCGCCTTCGACAACCGATACCCACTCCTGCTCGAACGCATCCGCGATCACATCAGCGATTGCGCGCGACACATGCGGAGCCAGCTCCGAAGGCTTGAGCACGACCGTATTACCCGCCGCAACCGCACCGACCAGCGGCACAAGCGCCAGCTGCAGCGGATAGTTCCAGGGCGCAATGATAAGCGTGACGCCATACGGCTCCGGCACGATGTAGCTCTTGCTCCCCCAGTGAGTGAGCGGCGTACGGACGCGCTTCGGCTTGACCCAGCTCCTCAGCCGTTTCAGCGCATGGCTGATTTCCTTATACACAAGGCCGATCTCCGTCGTGAACGCCTCGAACTCCGATTTGTGCAAATCCTTCTGCACCGCCGCAAGCAGCGCCGGCTCATGCTTCTTGACCGCATCCTGCAGCGCCCGAAGCCGCTTCAGCCGCTCGCTAAGCGGCCGTGTCTTCTCTTCCTTGAAGAATGCGCGCTGCCGTCCGATTATCATAGGAATGTCCATGCCGACTGCCGTCCTCTCTAAATATCTAACCTCAACTAGAAGCGTTCAAAAACGTTCAAAACTCCGCTGTTGATCACGAATGTAAAAGACTAATCACCCGCGTTTGTTGCGTTTCATGTTACAATACTTTCAATCCAATTCCAATGAAGGAGCGAATCTCCGTGGCGCAACGCACACGATTCCACGCATTACTCCCTTGGCTCATCCTTGTCATGAGCATGCTGTACATCTTCATCATCCCGGCCGATCCACATGCTGTGAAGCTTTTGTTCAAAATCATTCCGATGCTGCTCATCATCACCTATACGTACTTGCATATTCCGCATAAAAGCAAGCGCTTACAATGGGCGACGTTCATCGGCCTCATCTTCTGTATGTTCGGCGACGGCCTGCTCGACTGGTTCGTCGTTGGTCTGTCCGCCTTCCTGATCGGTCATCTCTGCTACATGACCGGATTCTTCAGCGAATGGCGCTTCTCCGCTTGGCGGTTCGCGTCAATTATTCCGATCGCTATCTACGCCGCTTACATGGGAACGCAGCTCGTGCAGGCGCTCCGCGAAGACAATGATACGGGGCTCATCATCCCCGTCATCGCCTACATTGCCGTCATCGCGTTGATGGCATGGTCCGCGATCATGACCGGCCGCTTCTGGGCGACGATCGGCAGTCTGCTGTTCCTTGCCTCGGACTCCATTCTGTCGTGGAACCTATTCGTATCCGACATCACGAATGCCGGCATACTCATCATGACGACCTACTACGCAGCGCAGTTCTGTATCGCACGCAATGTCGTAGTCATGTCCAGCGAACAACGCTAACCATCATTCAGCAGCCGCCGTCCCGCGCAGGGTCGGCGGCTATTTGTTTTAATCGCGATTGAGCACATTATCTTCGAGTACCGCAAACTTGTCGCCGTACTCGCGAATGATGTGCTGCTCGCCCCAATTGCAGAGCGCCGTCAGAATCGAACCAAGCGTCTGCCCGTATTCGCTTAATTGGTACTCCACCTTCGGCGGAATTTGGTTGTAGACGATCCGATCCACTATGCCGTCCTGCTCCAGCTCGCGCAGCTGCTGGGTGAGCATTTTCTGCGTGATGCCAGGCATCAGCCGCTTCAGGTCGCTCGTCCGCTTCTTGCCGTGCGTCAGATGACAAAGAATAACGCACTTCCACTTGCCGCCGATTACCTCCAGCGTTGCCTCGACCGAGATGTTGTATTTCTTCCCCGTCGTTGTCGTAGTTGTTGTCATTGCTGCTCACTTCCTCTCCCTTATAGCGCGTGTTCAAAAAGTTATCTTATAGGCACTTAAAAGTGCCTATATTACTTTCTAGTACCTATAGCACTTGAAAGTACGTACTGTTTATTTGATCCCACTACCCCCATAATAGCACTTACCGGCCGGTCAGCACCACTAGGCGACAATCCGCTTCCCTTAGGGAAACAAATGGCTTTGCAATACGTACAAGTAAAGGACGATTCATTATGCATCTTCAACCCAAACAAGCTAATCTGGCGCTTCTGATGCTTGCCTTGAGCGCCTTCGCAATTGGTACAACGGAGTTCATCAGCGTCGGTCTGCTGCCGCTTATCTCCGATGACTTGCATATATCGGTGGCCACTTCCGGCCTTACCGTAACGTTGTATGCGCTGGGCGTCACGATCGGCGCGCCTGTTCTGACTTCACTGACAGCTCGCATCCCGCGCAAAAGGCTGCTCATCGCCATCATGCTGACGTTCATTATCGGCAATGGTCTTGCAGCTTCGGCAACCAGCATCGGCGTGCTGCTTGCCGCCCGCGTCATCTCGGCGTTCGCCCATGGCGTCTTCATGTCGATCGGGTCGACGATCGCTGCCGATCTCGTACCGGAGAGCAAACGAGCAAGCGCGATTGCGCTTATGTTCTCGGGCCTGACGATTGCGACGGTAACGGGCGTGCCGATCGGCACCTTCCTCGGGCAGCAGCTCGGCTGGCGATACGCATTCGCCGCGATCGTCGTAATCGGCATCGTATCGATGCTCGCGCATCTCGCGCTCATCCCGTCGAATCTGCCGCGCGGCCAAGCCGCTAAGCTCGGCGAACAATTCAAGCTCGTCGCACACGGCAGACTGCTGCTAGCCTTCGCAACGACAGCGCTCGGTTATGGCGGCACATTCGTTGTCTTCACTTATTTGTCCCCGCTTCTCACAAGCGTATCCGGCTTCAAGGAAGGGACAACGGCTGTCATTCTGCTGCTGTACGGCATCGCGATTGCAATCGGCAACGTCATCGGCGGCAAAGCAGCCAATCGCAAGCCGGCTCACGCCCTGCTGTATATGTTCGCCCTTCAAGCTGTCGTGCTGTTAGTATTCACCTTCACCGCGCCGTACCAAGACGCTGCGCTCGTGACTGTATTCTTGCTCGGCCTGCTCGCGTTCATGAACGTGCCGGGGCTGCAAGTGTACGTCGTCATATTGGCTGAGCGGTTCGCGCCGCAGGCCAAAGATTTTGCATCAGCCGTCAATATTGCGGCATTCAACGCCGGCATCGCGATCGGCGCCTACACCGGCGGCATCGTCGCCGAGCAGCTAGGTCTCGTCCATACGGCTTGGGTTGGGGCCATTATGGTATTCGGCGCCGTGCTGCTGACCGCATGGATGCGCAGGCTGGAAGAAAGAGACACTAACCCTAAGTCTGACCGCTCTGTTGCATAACCGTTCCATTTCAAGCGCTCAATTACAAGCTCAATTACAAGTTCACTACACAACAAACCACATCTACTGGAGGACGAATTCAATGACTACAACAGCTCAACATCTGCAATCCACAACAACACTTCGCAACGGCGTTAAGATGCCTTGGCTTGGCCTCGGCGTATTCCAAGTTGAAGAAGGCGACACGCTCATCGAAGCGGTCAAATCCGCCATCAAATTCGGCTATCGCAGCATCGACACAGCGGCTGTATACGGCAACGAGCAAGGCGTAGGCCAAGCGATTCGCGAGGCGATTCAGGAGACGGGCATCGACCGCTCCGAGCTGTTCGTCACCTCGAAAGTATGGAACGCTGATCTTGGCTACGAAGAGACACTCGCTGCATTCGATGTGACGATGACGAAGCTCGGACTCGAGTATCTCGACCTCTATCTCATCCACTGGCCCAAAGCAGGCAAGTACAAAGAAGCATGGCGCGCACTTGAGACGCTGTATAAGCAAGGCCGAGTCAAGGCGATCGGCGTCAGCAACTTCCACGTGCATCATCTGGAGGACGTGATGGCAGGGGCAGAGGTTGTGCCGATGGTCGACCAAGTCGAATACCATCCGCATCTGTCTCAGCAGCCGCTGCATGAATTCTGCAAGGCAAACGGCATTCAACTGGAAGCATGGTCGCCGCTGAAACAGGGACAACTGCTGAATGAGCCTACAATTGCTCGGCTGGCCGACAAATACGGCAAGTCGGTCTCCCAAATCATCATCCGCTGGGATCTGCAGAACGGCGTTGTGACGATTCCGAAGTCGGTGAAGCCGCATCGGATCGCCGAGAACGGCTCGGTCTTCGACTTCGCGCTGTCCGATGAGGACATGGCGCTGCTGAATAGCCTGAACCGCGATGAGCGGGTAGGTCCGGACCCGGACAATTTCAATTTCTAATCTGATTATGCCAAAAAGCCTTCAAGCTCCGTGAGCTTGAAGGCTTTATTTGATCGAACAGTCACTTACGCTTCCTTGCGAATCTGCTTGCTGCGCAGCTGTCCGCATGCCGCGTCAATGTCCGCGCCATGCTCCAGACGTACGCTGCAGCTTACATTCTGCTTCTTCATCACATCGTAGAAGGCGTCGATCGCTTCCGGCGTGCTGCGCTGATATTGGCTGTGCTCATCGACCGGGTTGTATGGGATAAGGTTGACGTTCACAAGATCGCGGCGATCGCCGACGAGTTCCGCCAGCTCAAGCGCGTGCTCGACCTTATCGTTCACATCCTTGAGCAGAATATACTCAAGCGTAATGCGGCGATTGGTCTTCTCCAAGTAATAGTCGATCGCATCCATCAGCTTCGCGATCGGAATCGCTTTGTTGATCTTCATGATGCGCGTGCGCAGCTCATCATTCGGCGCATGAAGCGAAACGGCCAGATTCGTGTTCAGGTCGGAATCGGCAAACTCGCGGATTTTGCCCGCCAGACCGCTCGTCGACACCGTAATATGGCGCGGTCCGATCGCGAGACCCTTGTGATCCTTCACCGTGTTGATGAAGTCGGACATATGCTTGTAATTATCGAACGGCTCGCCGATGCCCATCACGACGATGTGGCTGACGCGCTCGCCTTGACCTGCTGCGTCCAGATATAGCTGTACCTTCATGATCTGCTCGGTAATCTCGCCGCTCGTCAGGTCCCGGCTCTTCGCCAGCAGCCCGCTCGCGCAGAAGCTGCAACCGATGTTGCAGCCGACCTGCGTCGTCACGCATACCGACAGACCGAATTTGTGCCGCATAAGCACCGTCTCGATCAGGTTGCCGTCGGACAATCGGAACAGGAACTTCACCGTGCCGTCCGCCGACACCTGCTTCGTATGCTCCTCCAGCGTGCTGATCGCATAATGCTCTTCCAAGAGCGCGATGCAGGCAGGGTTCACGTCTGTCATCTCGGCGAACGTGGTAACACGCTTGCGATACAGCCAATCCCATACTTGCTGTGCGCGAAACTTCTTATGTCCATGCGGCTGCAGCCATTCGATCAGCTGCTCCTGCGTAAATCCGTATACGGATGGTTTACTCATTGGTTGTTGCCCTCACTTTACATCCATTCATTCCAATATTCTTATAATCGTATTGTCCCAGAACTTATCGGATAAAACAAGGCCTGCACCGCACCGCGTCCCAACCCGGCCGCACCTATACAAAAATCGCCCCTATCCGAAGATAGAGGCGACCTGCTGTTCATTCCGCTTAATGATTAATGATGGCCTTCCACTGCATCGACATGCGCCAGATGCTTGCGGTTCAACCACAGGAAGATAACCGACAACAGTACGCAGACACCGCCAACTGTGAATGGCATGTGCGGGTTGTACCACTCGGACAGCTTACCGGCAAGGTAAGGCGCGATAGCGCCGCCGATGAAGCGTAAGAAGCTGTACGCTGCCGAAGCCGTCGAACGCTCGATCGTCGATGCGTTCATGACGCCCGTCGTAATGAGCGTGTTGTTGTTCCCGAGGAATGCGCCGGACAGAACGACCATCCACACAACAACCTCTTTGTTGTAAGTCCAGTTCGCAATAACGAACAATGTCAGTGCGAACAGGAACAGCTGCACGCACATCGCAGGAACCGTACCCTGCCACTTCTGCAGCTTAGGCGCTACAAATACCGACGTGAACGCCAGCAGGAGACCCCAGCCGAGGAATACATAACCGAGCTGATGCTCGTCGAAATGATGGATATGACCGAGTACAAGTGCCGCATATACGAGCAAAGTGAAGAAACCGAAGTTGTACAGGAATGCTGCGATACCGAACGTACGAAGCGCGCGGTTCTTCAAAGCGCGGAACGGATCGAGCAGCGACGTTTTGCGTTTCGGTGCCGCTGCAGCGTTGTTCTTGCGAGATGGCATCAGCGTCATCAGCAGAATGAATGCGATGACCATGAGGCATGCTACGCCGAAGAATGGTCCGCGCCACGAGATCGAGCCAAGCTCGCCGCCGAGCAGCGGGCCAACCGAGATGCCGAGACCTACGGCAACCTCGAAGAGAATAATCGACTTGGCAACGCCCGTCTTGGACATCGATACAACCGCCGTCAGCGCCGTTGCAACGAACATAGCGTTACCCAGGCCCCAACCGCCGCGAAGCAGAACAAGGCTTGTTACGCTGTTCGACCAGCCGCCGAGTGCGGAGAAAATCGCGATGAAGATTACGCCAAGAATGAGCGTTCCTTTAATGCCGATACGCGACGAAATCGCGCCGGTAATGAGCATCGCAATGGCCATGACGGCATTATAGCTCGTGAAGAGCAGCGTCACGTCAGAGTCCGATGCGTTGAAGTTCTTCGCGATCGACGGGAGGATCGGGTCAACGAGACCGAGGCCCATGAATGCGATGATGCAGGCAAAAATAACGGCCCACACCGCCATCGGCTGACTGAACATGCTTGATTTGGGTGCAAGTGAATCTTTGGATTGCTGCATTGTTGCTCAGGCTCCTTTTTTCTTTAAATGCGTGTTCAAAAAGGTCGGTTTTCAGCACCTGATGCCGATACGCTTCTTGTAATACTTCGTGATCAAAAGCAACCTTTTTGAACAACCTCTTTAAGTTAGAGTGTTCTGGATGGCTTCCTTAATTCGTTGATGAAGCTGCTCCCTCTCTCGTCTGAACTGCGCCATCGTCTCCATCTTCTGATCGATCATCTGCAGCTGCTGCGCGAGACCGCGCTCAACCTCCTGCAGGTGATGACGCTTCTGCTCGGCATCCTCCGTGTTCTGGATCGAGGTTCGGTGACCTTCGAACGTCTCTCGAAGCTGAACGAAATCGAGAATCTCTTGCAGCGAAAATCCGAGCACGTCGCGTGCGCTCACGATTTGCTTCAGCCGTTCGATATGCTCCTGCGAATACAGCCGCATGCCGCCCTCCGTCCGCTGCGTGGACATGAGCAGACCAAGCTCCTCGTAATAACGGATCGTGCGCTTCGTTAGTCCAGTTACTTTGGATACTTCATCAATTTTGTAAGTTTCCATCCTTTAAGACCTCCACTGCCGTACCTAACGACATGAATTATAGTAATCCTAAACCAACGTTTACGTCAACGTTAACTTTTGGACGTGATTTTAACTATTTGTATTGTTCCTCGCTCTTGCGCGTTCATACGCTCGTTCAATCGCATCATTCGTTCAATTTGCTGCTGCACGTACAACTTTCAGTGGCGGCTAAGCTGGTATTAAGCGGTTTTTCAGCCTGCTCTCCGATGATGAACATGTGGGCCATTGAGCGCTGTCGCTGGCCCACCACAACGTAATGCGCCGTATTACCGCATGGTGTCTGGGACTGACCATCCCATGGCATGAGCATACTCAAGCCTGCAGCCGTCTCGGACGTGCCCCTGTCACCCCTGACGCTGCAGGCTACCGAGTATGACTTACTCTCCACAACGAAAAAACACCCCGATTCGCCAAGCTTCATCGGGATGCCTCTATTCGTTTCTAGTATACTTTGAGCGCGCGGCCCTTCTCGTCGAGCGTGAATTTGCTGCGGCGAACGACCGATCCGTCCTTGAACTGAACGACGACGCGTGCCGCTGGATCCGACGCGTCCACGTCTGTTTTCCAACCTGCTGTATTGAGCAGTGCAAGCACTTCCTCCAGCCCGAATTCCTTATAGCCGTAGAAGCCGCTAAGCCCCGCCCATTCCTTCAAAAGCACGGTTACACGGTGGTCCAGCTTGTCCACTCCCGTACCGCGATTGTTGTTACGTTTCACCATATATGCGTCCCTCCGCAATTGTTTGCGCCCCAGATTGCTGCTCTTGAAATCATAGCATGTTTACAAGGTGCCGTCTATTCAAGCCGCTTGGCGTAGCAGTGTCGCATATTGCCCCCGTACATCGGGCGCGTAAACCGTATGGTCAAGCCCGCTTCCTCCAGATTCCGCCTGCTTGGCGTATTGTCCGGATGAACCGTGCCGTACAGATAGAGCGATCCACGCTCTCTCGCCCGCTTCTCCCGCAATTGGGTGAACGTTCGCTGGAGCCCGCGTCCACGTACGGATTCGTGAACGATCGTCCCCTCGAGCACAGCAACCTTGTCCAGCTCATCTGCAGGCACGCCGAATTCACTGCCGAGATTCCAATCGCGCTGCCCCGGAAAAGACAGCACCGTGTAGGCGACAAGCTTATCTCCCTCATAGGCGCCATAGATCTCGCCCAACTCCTCCACATGCGCATAGAGGTAAGCCTCGTCGCCCATTGCGAATAGCTCTTTCGACGGCAGTCGCGACACTACATCCACCATTAGTGCGTATACTTGCGGCACTTCGTCTTCGGTAATGCGGCGAATCTCCATACGTACATAGCCTCTCTTCCATGTGGAGCTCTAACCGCCCCGATTCCAATATTTTAAAATAATTTCTTTTGATTTCCAATGTTGACACCGCAATTCATCCAGCGCTATAATCAGTCCCAAGCTTTATATCCCAAGGCGATTATCAAAGACATGATTTCAACGATCCATCCTGCCCAGAGAGAGGAGCACCCGCTGCGAGCTCCTTCAGCGATGTCGATGAAGTTACCCCTTTGTAGCCGTGATGTGGAACCCGCTGCGGCTAGCGGAAGTATTCATCACCGTCTCGTCCCCGTTACCGGATGCCAATGAGGACCCTGTTCTGCAGCCGTAGGATCAGAGGTCAAATGTAGGGTGGAACCACGAGTTTACAAGCACTCGTCCCTTTGCGGGATGCGTGCTTTTTTTGTGTTTGCACGCATTTCGCCTAACTTGATTCTAAACAATCAGGAGGGTGAACAAAATGGCGATTCAAGTCATTTTGCCAAACGGCGCAGCAAGAGAGATTCAGGCAGGTACAACAATCGAAGAGGTGGCTGCGGCAATATCCCCAAGCCTGAGGGACAAGGCCATCGCAGGAAAACTCGACGGAAAGCTGGTGGATCTATACACACCGATTCAATCCGACTGCTCCGTAGAGATCGTTACGCAAGACAGCAAGGAAGGGCTTGAGATTTACCGTCACAGCACAGCGCATCTGATGGCCCAAGCATTAACTAGGCTGTACGGCCGGAGCACAGTGAAGCTCGGCATCGGTCCTGTGATCGAGGACGGCTTCTACTACGACGTCGACATGGAGCATCAGTTGACGCCTGAAGATCTCGCGAAGATCGAGAAAGAGATGGCCGCAATCGCAGCCGCCAACCTCGTCATTCGCAGGCGCGAAGCAAGCCGGGATGAGGCTAGACAGATCTTCGAGCAGCAGCACGATCACTTGAAGCTTGAGCTGATCGACGCGCTTCCAGCGGATGCCGTCATCTCGCTCTATGAGCAGGGCGAATTCGTTGATCTGTGCCGCGGGCCGCATCTACCGTCGACAGGTCGGATTCGGGCGTTCAAGCTGCAAAGCATTGCAGGCGCATACTGGCGCGGCGACTCCAACAACAAGGTGCTGCAACGGATCTATGGCACGGCTTTCCCGAAGCAGGCGCAGCTTGACGAGCATCTGATGCTGCTGGAGGAAGCGAAGAAACGTGATCATCGCAAGCTCGGCAAGGAGCTGGAGCTGTTCATGTTCTCCGAGGAAGCGCCGGGCATGCCGTTCTATCTTCGCCATGGCATGGTCATCCGCAATGAGCTGGAAAGCTTCCTGCGCGAAGTGCAAAGCCGGCAGCAGTACGACGAAGTGCGTACGCCGCTCATGATGAACCAGCGTCTATGGGAGCAATCCGGACACTGGGATCACTACAAAGACAATATGTATTTCACGGATGTGGACGACAGCCGATTCGCGCTCAAGCCGATGAACTGTCCAGGCCACATGCTTATTTATAAAAATGCCCGGCACTCCTACCGCGAGCTGCCGATTCGCATCTCTGAATTCGGGCAGGTGCACCGCCATGAGTTTTCCGGTGCGCTGAACGGAATGATGCGCGTACGGACATTTTGCCAGGATGATGCGCATATCTTCGTCCGCTCAGATCAGATCGAAGCCGAGATCGACCGCGTCATCGCGCTGATCGACCAGATCTACAGCGTGTTCGGCTTCTCCTACGCAATGGAGCTGTCGACGCGCCCTGAAGACTCGATGGGCTCGCAGGAGCTGTGGGATCAGGCCGAGGCGGCGCTGAGCAACGTGCTCAACAACCGCGGCGTTCAGTATCGAATTAACGAAGGCGACGGCGCGTTCTATGGGCCGAAGATCGACTTCCATATCCGTGACGCCTTGAAGCGGAGCTGGCAATGCGCGACGATCCAGCTCGACTTCCAGATGCCGGATAAATTCGAGCTGTCCTACATTGGCGAGGATAACGGCAAGCATCGTCCCGTCGTCATTCATCGCGCCGTGTATGGCTCGATCGACCGATTCATCGGGATACTGACGGAGCACTTCGCCGGACTGTTCCCGGTATGGCTCGCTCCTGTGCAGGTGAAGCTGCTGCCGGTCTCCGACCATTATGTCGACTATGCCTATGAGGTCAGGAAACAGCTGATCGAGCAGGGCATTCGGGTAGAAGTCGACGAGAGCAGCGAGAAGCTCGGGTACAAAATCCGTGCCGCACAGCTAGCCAAAATCCCTTATATGCTCGTGCTGGGCGAGAAGGAACAAGCAAGCGGCACGGTCGCGGTGCGCCGACGCGGCGAAGGCGATCTCGGCAGCATGGACATTGCCCTGTTCGCTGAACGTGTGCGGGAAGAGATTCAGCGGAAAGCACATGAGTAATTCGATGAGGAACACAGCAGCTGAGGCTTATAGCCGTCAAGCATTGTCACACTTCGCACGGGGTGCAGACAACGGCTCGCGTTAACATTAACCCGAACCGAGCAGCTATTGTCAACGACGCCCGTGATGAATCATCGAGTACAAAAGATGCATGTTCTGCATCTTTGCGCCACATCCACCGCCTCACTGACAAAAAGGGCTGTACGCAATAAGTCGAAACAATCGACTTGGTGGCGTACAGCCCTTATTCATTCCGTACCTAGCAGCAACTCCTCACAAGCAGCTGGCGTTCGCGCTTATCTCTCTAGCGGACCTGTGCCGCCGAAACTGCGTCCCGCAGCGCTTCCGTACCCGCCCGCTCATTGTCCGCATGCGTAATCGCGGTGATGACGGACACGCCGTCCGCCCCTGCGCGCACGACATCGCCGGCGTTGCCAGCGTGGATGCCGCCGATCCCGACGATCGGCACCGTTACGCCGCTCTCGCGCAGCCCGCTCAATACCGCTAGACCGGATGCCGACTTGGCATCTTCCTTGGTCTGCGTCGAATACAGCGGTCCGACGCCAAGGTAATCGGCGCCGCAGCGAACAGCGGCTTCCGCTTCGGCCAGATTATAGGCCGACACGCCAAGAATTCGGTCGTCCCCGATGCGGCGTCTTACTTCTGTCGCTAGCTCATCCTCTTGGCCGACATGGACGCCATCTGCATCAAGAGCCAACGCCAGATCGATGTCGTCATTCACGATGAACGGCACGCCGCTGACGCGGCACAGCTCCCGAAGCCGCGACGCGAGCGTAAACCGCTCGTCGCCAGTCAGCGCGCCTGTACCCTTCTCCCGATACTGGAACATCGTAATGCCGCCAGCAATCGCATCTGTCAGCACCTGTTCCGGATCTCGGATGCAGTTGTTGCTGCCCATAATGAGATACACTTGGAGCAGCCGGCTCAGCTCTTCAGGCTGCCGCCAGCTTGCCTGCGGGCTCATCGTCCCACTCCTGCAGCCTGACGTCTCCGATAAGCCCAATGGTTCGTAGGGCCGTGACCTTGTCCAAGCTGAATCGTGTCTTCGATTGCCGCTTGAATGAACTGCTTCGCCACTTCAACGGCCTGCACGACGGTGCGGCCTTTCGCCAGCTCCGCCGTCATTGCAGCGGCGAACGTGCAGCCTGTGCCGTGCGTGTGACGCGTCTCTTGGCGCGGGCTGCTGAATTCATAGAAGTCGCGTCCATCATAGAGCAGATCGATGACTTCGTTCGGGTTCGAATCGTCATGGCCGCCTTTCATGACGACGTTCTTCGCGCCAAGATCGGCGAGAATGCGAGCCGCTTCCTTCCGGTCTTCCAAGCCGCGAATCGGCTTGCCGGCGATCAGCTCAGCTTCCGGCACATTCGGCGTGATGACGAGCGCGAGCGGCATGAGCACTTCGCGGAGTGCGCGGACCGCCTCCTCGAGCAGGAGGACCGAGCCGCCTTTGGCAATCATAACCGGGTCAACAACGACCTTGTCCCACTTGTACTGCACCAGCTTCTCTGCGACGCCTCGAATTATATCGCTGTTGAACAACATGCCGGTCTTCACCGCATCCGTCCCGATATCTTCGCCGATTGCATCCATCTGCTTCTGTACCGCTTCGACCGTCAACGGATAGATGCCGTGTACGCCCAGCGTATTCTGCGCCGTCACCGCGGTCAGCGCCGTCATGCCGAATACGTCCAGCTCTTGGAACGTCTTCAGGTCGGCCTGAATGCCCGCTCCGCCGCCGCTGTCCGAGCCCGCTACCGTTAATGCTCTTGCAACTGTCATCGCTGTTCACTCTCCTGTCGTGCTGTTATCCATCTATCTTCAGAAAGCCGCAATAGCCCTCTAGTCTGTTTGCCGCATAACCGAAGTACCTCGTAACTCTTACGGCCTATATGCGTTTCCGCTCAGCTTACAGCTTCTCGATCCGGCCCAAACGCTCGATGTCAGCTTCCGATACAAGCGCCAGCTGGTTCAGGAATTCGATCTGGAAGCTGCCTGGTCCCTGCTCCTTCGTCTTGCTCGCTGCGATTTCTGCTGCAACGCCATACACAACCAATGCAGCCGCGGCTGCACGTGCCGGATTCGGTTCAACGGCTGCGAATGCGCCGATCACCGACGTCAGGAGGCAGCCCGTGCCCGTTACGCGAGTCAGGATCACATCGCCATTGCGTGCTACATACGTGTCCGTACCATCGGATACAACATCTTCCGGACCTGTAACAACCGCTACCGTGTTCAATTGGCGAGCGGCCGTCTGCGCCAGCTCTACAATATTGCCGTCGCCTGCGCCGGCATCGACGCCTTTGATCTGCCACGCTTGACCGACTACGTTAGCGACTTCCGCTGCGTTGCCGCGAAGAATCTGTACATTCAACTCACTCATGAATTCCTGCGATACGCGCGTACGGTATGCAGTCGCGCCTGCGCCTACCGGGTCGAATACGAGAGGCACGCCATGCTGGTTCGCAGAAGCGCCTGCGATCTTCATCGCCGCCACGTCCGTTTCATTTAGCGTACCGATGTTCAGCACGAGCGCGCCGGAGATGCGGGCGATATCCGCCACTTCTTCCTTCGCATACGCCATCAGCGGCGAAGCGCCGAGCGCCAGAAGGCCGTTCGCTGTGAAGTTCGTAACTACCACATTCGTCATGCTTGTTACGAGCGGATTCGCCGCTCTTACTTTGCCTAGCAATTCTTTGACATCTTGAATGTTCATCATTAATCTACCTCTCTGTGTGAAGTTTATTTATGAATATAAAAAAACGCTCTGCCTGCAGGAGCAAGCACAGCGCATGCGCGTCATCGATCATACCCATAACTTAAAGAACGCTTCCCTACGCTGGCATTATCCAACAGGTTCATTCGGTCTACGACGGATTAGCCGTACTCTCAGCCTGCTTCCACAAGCTCCCGCTACTATTCAATTGCGATCAGTGTATTACAGAATCGACAAAATTACAATGGCGCAATTCTTACTCCCCGTCATCATCGGATCGTTACCTTGCATTTCCCCTCCCCTTCAACGACCCCTCGGCAGCATTATCTCGACCGCAGTCCCTTCGCCTGCAATCGACTGAATGCGAATCCGGCCGCCATGCGCCTGCACGATCCATTCCGCAATCGAGAGACCAAGCCCCGTGCCCGCTGCGGTACGCGAACGAGATTTGTCCCCCCGATAGAAACGCTCGAAGACGTGAGGCAGATCTTCTTCGGAGATGCCGCAGCCATTATCTTCGACGCGGAGGACGACCATATGCGGGTCGCCGCTGCAGGATACTGCGATTCGCCCGCCATCATGCGTAAACTTGAGCGCATTGTCGAGCACAATGACGAGCAGTTGACGAATTCGGCCCTCGGCTCCCATGAACGACATCGGCTCTTGCATGTCCAGTCCAATATCGATACCACGCGTTTCCCCAAAAAACCGAAAGTGCTCGACCACTTCCCGAAGCAGGCCGTCAAGCGCAAACTCAGCGGTTTGCAGCTGCAATTGATTGGAATCCGTACGCGCAAGCGTCAGTAAATCGTCGATAAGCTTGCCCATACGCCGACTCTCCCGCAATATGACCGAAATGTGTTCGCTCTCCTGCTCGACAGAACGGTTCGGATGTCTCAGCAGCAGCTCGGTCTGCGCATGGATGACGGCCGTCGGACTTCGAAGCTCGTGCGAGGCGTCCGCAACGAACCGCTGCTGCTTGTCCCAGGAGCGCCGGATCGGCACCAATGCCCGGCCCGCCAGCCAATAGCCTGCCACAATCGACACGATGGCACCGATCACTGTACCGGCGGCGATGTCCAGCAGCTGCGTATGCAGCATGCCCTCTACATCACTCAAGCTTCGGACGATGCTGATCATGCCGATCGGGTCCGATGCCATGCACGGCGGGCTACCGCTGTCGATCCCGCAATTCAATTGAAGGAGCCGGAAATGCCCGGCCTTGGTTTGAATTGTGTACAGCTTCTCCGTCCGCTTTCCCTCTGACCCCGGCTGAAATTGCTTTATAAGCGGGGGACTGAACGCGCCTTCCGGCAATTGGCCAATCAACTCCCCCTTCGCGTTCCAGAACAGGTACGTCGTGCGCTCATCCTGCTGCAGCTCCCGCATGTCCGATCGAAGCAGCTCGTCCAGCCGATGCACCGACTGAATTCGATTCTCGGACAAGTGCAGAATTTCGTCCATGTCGTGATAAAGCCGGTATTGCATATGAAAATACAGCACTGCCCCCAGCACCGCAACAATAAACAGCAGCACGACTGTGTTCAAGACAGCAAGCCGTCTTCGCGTGTCATGGAACATGGTTTTCTCCTTTGACCATATAGCCGATGCCGCGTACCGTCCGAATGAGCCCGTCGGCATCGTGTGCTTCCAGCTTCTTGCGCAAATGGTGCACATACACGTCCACCGCTGTTGTCGCGGCATCTGATTCAAAGCCCCAGATACGGTCGAAAATTTGATCGCGGGTCAAGATCCGCTCCTGGTTGCATAGCAGAAATTCCAGCAGCTCATACTCCTTTGCCGTCAACCGCAGCGGCTGGCCGCCCGCGTAGCCGTCGCGTTCGGAAGGAACAAGCCGGACCACGCCGCAGCTCACCTCGCCCTCTGCCCCGAGCGCTCCTCGTCTCCGCAGCACCGCGCGAGCCCTTGCGAGCAGCTCGGCGACAGCGAAAGGCTTGGTAACGTAGTCATCCGCTCCCGCATTCAGGCCATTCACCAGATCCTCCACACTGTCCTTTGCCGTTAACAAAATAATCGGGACCCCAATGGACCGCTCTCGAAGCCGTTTTACAATTTCGATGCCGCTCATGCCGGGCAGCATAACGTCCAGAACGATCAGATCATGAATCATCTGCTCCGCTGCATAAAGGCCGTCGTCGCCCGTCTCCTCCCCGTCCGTCAGGAAAGCCTCGTCCTCGAATACATCCCGTATGATACGAAGCAGCTCCGGATCGTCTTCTACCACTAGCACCCGCATTTGTTTCCGCCTTTCGTTCTTTTAAGATAATTTCAATAATCCTCTGCTATCGTTAGGTCGTCGAGCATTCACGAGAAATCGAGCGCAACTTATCCTGCATCTTGGCATCTGATCGCATGCACGCCGGGCTAACCTTGGCACGAGAAGCACGCAATGATGCATTTGCCATTCAACGGTAGTGTAGTCGCATTTTTCCTGATTGAATTGACGCATAATAACGCCAAGGAGGTCTCTCGTTCCATGTTAACCGAAATTACGAGCCATCTGCATCCTATCCTCGTCCACTTCCCGATCGCCCTCATCGCGATTGCCGTCGGCTATGACCTTGTGTATGCGATTATGCATCGCAGCCTGCCGCCTAAGCAAGGGCTGTGGCTGTGGCTGATTGCGGCGGTCAGCGCCTGGCTGGCGGTCTCGACCGGTCCGGAGGAGGATGCTTACGGCAATACGACATTCTTGGACATTCACTCCATGTTAGCCGACGCAACGGCTTGGGTCGTCACGGCGCTGACCGCTTTCAGGCTCTTCATGCATTACCGGAACAAACAGATTGCCAAGGCAACGCTTGCGCTGTATCTGGTTATATCTATCGCATCGCTCGGTCTCGTCCTTGGTACAGGCTACTATGGCGGCAAAATGGTGTACTCCGACGGCGTAGGCGTCAAAGTCAACGGACAGGACGTCAACCCTTCTAAATCGGAGCAATAAGAAAACAATTAAGGAATGTGATCGCATGGCATTATTCCAAAGCAATTCAGCCCCTACTGGCAACGAGCATCACGAAGCGCATTTTACGGCTTCCGAGCTCGTCAAAGATATCGTCATCGGCATGGCCGATGGGCTGACGGTGCCGTTCGCGCTTGCAGCCGGCCTGTCCGGCACGCTCTCCAATACAAATCTCGTCGTCGTAGCGGGCTTTGCCGAGATTGCGGCAGGCTCGATTGCCATGGGGCTGGGTGGGTATTTGGCAGCTCGGACGGAGCACGAGCACTACGCGTCCGAGCTGGCGCGGGAGCGCTATGAGATCGAGGCTTTCCCAGATAAAGAAAGGGAAGAAGTAGCCGAAGTTTTCCGAGGCTGGGGACTGCCAGAGCCGGTCGTCGCCGATGCCGTTCAAGCGCTAGCCGATAATCCCGACCACTGGGTCGATTTTATGATGAAGCACGAGCTTGGATTGGAACAACCTGAACCGAAGCGAGCTCGCAACAGCTCGCTGACGATCGGGCTCTCCTACATCGTAGGCGGAATTATCCCGCTATCGCCATATATTTGGATCGCTGAGTCCGCTGCCGCGCTGCTCGTGTCGACGATCGTCACACTGCTAGCGCTGTTCGTGTTCGGTTACGTCAAGGGCCGTTTCACCGGCCTGAAGCCATTCAAGAGCGCTTGGCAGACGATGCTTGTCGGCGGGCTGGCCGCGGGCTTCGCGTTCATCATATCCAAATGGATCTCATGAAACCGGGCTTAGCAGGCCCGGCCCTTCTATCGTGCGAACCGACCCGTCAAGCCCATTCATCAGCGCCTCGCCGCTTTCTGGTCCTTATACCAGCCTACCGTCGCGTCAATCGCCTGCTCGATAGGCGTCGCCTGCATGCCGAACCGCTCGCTGAACTTGCGGGTGTCCAGAACAAAATCGCGCTCGAACCGATACAGCATCTCGATCGTCTCTTTGGCCGCAGGCATGAACAACCCGGCCATTCGAAGCATGCCTCTGCCCATCGTTCGATTCGCAGATCTCTGCCGCTTGGCCAATCGCATACATTTGGTCCTGACGCATGAGCAACATCCTTTCTCTCCCTATGATGGACAACAGCAACGACTTCCCAGTAGTTATGATATAGTGAAAGCAATGTGCGATTCGATCGATGGGAGGCCTCACGATGTCTAAGACGATCGTAGACAAACTCAATTTACACAAATATAACAAGACAGCCGTCCTTGGCATGCCAGAGGGCGAGAACCTGCTGGAAGGGCTGGAGAATTACGATATCGCGCTTGCTGGCGGCGGCTATGAGATGATTTTTGCGTTCACGCTCGATATGGGGGCACTTCAATCACTCGTGCATGACGTCATCGGCAGTGAAGCGCTCAGCCGAGGCGGTTACTTGTTCGCAGCCTATCCGAAGAAAGGCAACAAGGTCTATCCAACCTACATCCATCGTGATGACCTGTTCGAAGGGCTCGGCGCGAGCGAAGAAGACGGTTATATCGGGACTAGCGACTTGAAATTTGCACGCATGGTAGGACTGAACGATGTATTCACGGTCGTCGGCTTCAAGCTCGAACCGCGTAAGACCGCCGCCTCGACTAAACCAAGTCAAAGCTCTGGCGACTATGTCGCATTCATTCCGAACGTGGAGCAGGATCTGCAGCACTCGCCTGATGCGCTCGCATTCTACCAGTCGCTCACACCGGGGTACCGCAGAGACTGGGCGCGTTATGTGTACAGCGCCGTGCAGAAGGAGACGCGGGAGAAACGGCGCGAGGAAATGAAGGTCATCCTGGGCGAGGGCTTCAAGAGCGTGGATCTGTATCGCAGAGGGAAGCAGTAATCGGATATAAGTAGCCATATGTAAAAAAGCCCGCGTTGCCTGCCAGGCAAGCAATCGCGGGCTTTCGTATGTTTACTTGCTAGCGAGCAGCCTGCGGACACCTTCTACGGCAACCGCATGGTCCTCTTCGCCTGGCAGACCGGACACCGTAACCGTGCCGACCTTTCCTTGACCGCGAACGACGATCGGGAAGGAGCCGCCTTCGCCCTGGTAATCCGATTCCGGCAGACCCGATCCTTCGTGGAACGACTGGCCCTTCGAGCGGTAAGTCTCGCCCACGTAGAGCGAGCTGTGGCCGAAGCGATTCACGACATTACGCTTCGCGTTCATCCAGTAGGTGTTGCCCTTGTTCGTACCCGCCATATAATGCGTGAACAATGGGTGCTCGTCGTTCTCGATGTGGACGGAGATGCCGACGCCCCTCTCCTTCGCAACTTCAACGATGAAGCAGCCCAGTCGGAAAGCATCCTCGTTCGTCCAAGCGTTCAACTGCAGCTCTTCCTCTTGAGCAAGCAGCGTATTCAGCAATTCACTCATTGTCGTAATCCCTTTCTCTATCAAGAGGTCGTTCAAAATAGTCTGTTGGTTTATTCAACCTTGGCGCCATAGCAGCGCAGGAAGGCAACCGCTTGTGCGTTGTCCATCCGAACGCCCTTCACTTCGACGTTCAGCCAGTTGACGCCGTCGACTTCAGCCCCGCGCAGATCTGCGCCCGACAGCTTCGCTTGTCCAAGGTTCGCCCGCGACAAATCCGCCTTGCGCAGATCCGCCTTCTCAAGATTGGCGCCCGCTAGATCAGCCTCGAAGAAGGCAACACCTCGCAGATCCTGCTTCGTCAGCCTCGCGTGACGCAGGTTCACATAGGACCAGTCGCCCTGCACAATGGTAATCCCGTCCAGCTGCGCCTTCACGAAGTCAGAGCCGGTCAGCTTGCAGCGGTCGAACTTGGCGACGAACAGATTCGCCTCGCCGAACTGACAGTTCAAGAACGCTGTCTCCGTGTGAAGCGATGCGTTCAACGCCGCGCCACGGAAATCACAGCTGTTGAACCGGCAGCCGCTCGTCTCGATTTCCTCCAGCGATCCGCTTGCGAATGAGCAGCGCTCGAACGTACAGCGGATGAACTGCGCCTCCTTCAAGTCGCGGTCGCCGAAATCAACCAACTCATAGTGCTCATCGGTAAATACGTTCATTCTTCCTGCACAACCTTCCTGTTACGCTTACTGCTCGAGCACGGCCTTCTGCGCTGCTTCCAGGGCGCCGATGACTCGATCACACCATGCATCGAACTCAGGGTCCTCTACCTGAAGCTCTGGATGCGCCAGAATGTGCTGGATCGTTGATCGAACCCCTTGGTCGAAACGAGTCGTCGCAACGAAATCTGGAACGAGCCTCTTCAGCTTCGCGTTATCGAACACAACCGTGTTGGATTTGTCGCCGAGCAGGCCGCCGCGATAATCTTCCTTGCTGCAAGCAGCGAGGAAATCGGTCGCCACATGCACGGCATTCAGCTTCACGCCGAGAGCGCTGGCGATCGTTTCGTAGATCTGATTCCACGTGAGGGACTCGTCCGATGTAATCTGTACCGCTTCGCCGATCGCATGAATGTTGCCCATGAGACCAATAAACCCTCGCGCAAAATCCGTATTATGCGTCATCGTCCACAGCGATGTTCCATCCCCGTGAATAATGACCGGCTTGCCCTCCAGCATCCGCTTCGCGACCTGCCATGCGCCCTTGCTGCCATGCACGCCCAATGGGATATAACGCTCGTCATAAGTATGGCTTGGACGAACGATTGTAATCGGGAAGCCTTCCTCGCGATACTGCTTGACGAGGTACTCCTCGCAGGCGATTTTGTTACGGGAATATTCCCAATATGGATTGGCCAACAGCGTACCTTCCGTAATCCGGTAATCGGACAATGGAGTCTGATACGCCGATGCCGAGCTAATGAACATGAACTGCTTCGTCTTGCCCTTGAACAGCCGATAATCCCGCTCCAGCTGCGCCGGCACGAAGGCGATGAAATCCGCGACAACGTCGAATTCCAGGTCCTCGATCAGCTTCGCTACCTGCGCCTCATCGTTAATATCCGCTTGAATCACACGCACGCCTTCCGGCAGCTTCGCGTTGTTGTTCCCTCGGTTCAGCAAATACAGTTCACAGCCTTGTGCTGCCAATTGACGCGTGATGGCCGAGCTGATGATGCCTGTTCCTCCAATAAAAAGCGCTCTCATTCGTGCACCTCCGCAAGTGTCATGATTCAGATATTGACCTTTATTACATTCGTCAGCGCAAGCCGAAAGCCTGCCGAACAGCTGTGAAGTTTGTTTGATCGAAAAATGACACAAGCCCGCTCGCATCCGAGAGGCGGATGCAGCGGGCTTGCATGCTTACTGCTGCGGACGTTACTCGTTGTCAATTGTCGTCCTCACCGGACGCCGGACGGAATTTCCCTATAATATCCCGCACATACTTGATCATGACGGACAGTGCCCCTATGAAATAGAGCACGACGAGCGTCCACTCCGTCGGATCGATGGATACCATCGAGAGGATAAAGTTGAGCGGAAGTACGTAGAATACGATGTCCTTCAAGTAAGGGAGGAATGTCGTTTCGAACGTTCCCGCCCAGAAGGATATTGTGAACGCGATTATGAAGTCGATGATCATTAGGCCGAAGATGCCCAGCAGGCAGTATGTGATCCAATCCACTAGTGTCTGTGTCATTGTTATCACCACCTTGCTACACAATATGTGTCGAAAGCTGACATGATTCCCCATGGACCTGCCATGAAATAAAACGTAAGAAAACATTGATCGAAGTAATTCAATGGGGTTCGACCTACAGCTTTGTGGAGCAAAGCCGCTTCGCAAGCACGAGGAAGTTTTTATTGTCATGAAAGTTGGTATTTTCGAGAAACTCGAAAACTTATCCATTCTTATATGGCAAGAAAACGCACTTACCCTTTTATAGTTAATAAAAATTTAGTACACTAGTCATACTTACATTTGGAGGCGATAGCGAATGGTCGATACGGCAAAGAAAATGGAGATAGGAATTAGTACGTTTCTGGAGGCGACGCCTAATACGGTAACAGGCGAGGCAGTCAATCACGCAGAGCGGCTGCGCAATGCGGTTGAGGAGATTGTACTTGCAGATCAAGTCGGACTCGATGTCTATGGCATCGGCGAACATCACCGCCCAGACTATGCGGGCAGCGCGCCAGCAATTGTACTCGCTGCAGCTGCTGGCATGACAAAGAACATCCGGCTGTCGAGCGCTGTAACGGTGTTGTCCTCCGATGACCCTGTCCGCGTATACCAACAATTCGCGACATTGGACGGCATCTCGAACGGCCGTGCCGAAATTATGGCTGGCCGCGGCTCGTTCGTCGAATCGTTCCCGCTGTTCGGCTACAGTCTCGACGACTATAACGAGCTGTTCGACGAGAAGCTGGAGCTGCTGCTCGAGATCCGCAAGTCGGAGAAGGTGACATGGCGCGGCGGCCATCGCCCAGCGATTCAGAACCTTGGCGTCTATCCGCGCGCGGTGCAGGAGCCGCTGCCGGTGTGGATCGCGACGGGCGGCAACCCCGAGTCCGCCATTCGCGCTGGCATGCTTGGTCTGCCGGTCGCGTTCGCGATAATCGGCGGCATGCCGGAAAGCTTCGCGCCGCTGGTCGACCTGTACAAGCGTGCTGCTCTGCAAGCTGGACACGATCCGTCTAAGCTGCAGATTGCAACTCACTCCCATGGTTTCATCGCTGATACGATGGAGCAAGCGGTGGAATCGTTCTACGCGCCAACCGCAGCGCAGATGACCAAAATCGGCAGCGAGCGCGGCTGGGGCCGGCCATATGACCGCGCCACTTACGACGCCTCGCGCAGCCTGCGCGGCGCGCTCTACGTCGGCGATCCTGAGTTTGTCGCTGAGAAAATCGTTCTGCTGCGCAAGAACCTTGGCTTGACGCGCTTCTTCCTGCACGTGAACGTCGGCACGATGCCGCACCGCGAAGTGCTTCGCGCGATCGAGCTGCTCGGCACGAAGGTCGCGCCGATCGTCCATAAGGAGCTCGCACGCCTAGAGTCGAACAGCTAATAAATGAAGAGCCATCCGCGCGGGTATGCGAGGATGGCTCTTTTAATATTATTAGATCTCGTTGGAGCCGCTCCAGAGTCAACACTTGTCGTAGAGATAGTTGCCAGCAGACATTCATCCCTTGCCGTTGCTAGTAGAGGACATATACTTAATCAAGTCCAATTGAGGAGGGTCACTGTGTCCAAACGAGGGGATCGTCTAACGGTTATAGTGGAAAAACGCGGCAAGCGGATCATTACTCGGACGCCGCTTCACGGCATTGATAGACTCGTATTCGTCGTCAACCATCAGTTCACGAATGCGCCGAATACGACGCAGCTTGCAAGCGGAGCAGGACGAAGCAGCGCTGCCGGCAGCAACGCAGCGATCAAGTCGCCGCATACGCAGCAGCAGCAAAGCGTTGGCGCAGGCGGAACAGCGAAGAATGTCTGGCTGCCTAACAAACATGCCCATTTATATCACGGTCATGGTCATGGGCGTGGGCATCATGGCAAACATCGCCATCACGCTCATCGCAAGGAAGTCATTATTGTCCTCAACGATCAAGTCGTCAAACTGCCGAAACATGCGGCGAACGCCTCGGCTACACAAGTAGCCAGCGGTGCAGGCAAATACAGCACGAGCGGCACCAACTCCGCTATCGAGAGCGCAGGCACACGTCAGCAGCAGGCTGTCGGCGGCGGCGGCAAGGCGATCAATAAGCATGGTAAGGGCCATCGCGTGTGGAAGCCTTGGCACAAACACACGCAGGGATGGTACGGGAAGTAATCCGCTATGCGGGAATGCAGATAGCAGACAACCGCGAAGCATCCTTAATAGAAGGAAGAGGCATCCCGCTGATGGGATGCCTCTTCCTCTTGCTTCAGCTTTTAGCCTTACCTAGCAACGAATCTGCGAAACTCTTATTTTCCATATAACGGGTCAGACTGCTGCCGCCGATAACAAATAAAGAACAACACCATTCGTTAGCGCTAGTAAGACGTCAACGGGGTCCAATAGAATCCGCACGCTTCTTTAGTCCCAAGGCTTTCTACGATAAACTTCCGCCATTCCATATTCCGGATTACTAGCTTTCCACCTCTCGTTAACAATAGCAAAATATTACTATAAATATGTCGAATATTGCCGTATTGTGGTATTATTGATCTAATTATCAACTAATAAGTCTAGCAAAGGAGGATGAATTGTGGGATTTCTAGAAACGCTGCACCGCCGCAACAAACTGCTCGTCTATATTATATGGGGGATGCTGCTCCTCGGGGTCGCCGTCGATATACTGACGGGTGCGGGGATGGACTCGATTCAGATGCTGGCGATTGTCGGCACGATTACTTGCGGATTGACGACCGTCCTTCATATCAAGCGTTGGTGGACAACTTACATCATGTACATTATCTCGACGATCGTTACCGTTCTAACGCTGCTATTAATTACAACAGGGCCTATTATTACAACCTATTTCCTCGTGTATGTTAATCTGGGCATTATGACTTTGTACAGCAGCTCGCGTGCGATTGCCTACTCTACCCTGATGGGTGCGGGGCTTACTACCTACCTATTCCTTGATGACAGATATAAGGTCGATGTGTTCGGCGAGAATGACATCGTAACCATGTTCATGTACTTCTTTATGATCGCTATTCCGCTCTACGCATCTACCCGATTCAGTGAACGGCTGCAGAACGAAGTATTCGCGCAGCGTGAAGAAGCCATTCAGGAGAAGAACCATTCGCTTGAGCTTGTCGGCCAAGTGTCCGCTTCAGTGGCGGCGCTCAATGAATTCAGTTCCAACCTGAAGATGAACATCACCTCCACGGGTACGATTTCCAAAGAAGTAACGACCGCGTTCACCGAGATTACATCCAGCATTGAAACACAGACATCCAGCATTAACGATATTAGCGAGTCGATTCGTTACATCGAGCAATCCGTTACATCTCTCGCAGACCGGTCAACCGAGATGACCGAGCTGTCCGTAAGCTCAGCACAGTTGACGAAGGTCGGCAGTGAAGAAGCAGAGTCGCTCGATACGCAAATGAAACAAGTGCACGAAACCATTGATAATGCAGCGCAGCTGATGAACGAACTCGGAGAGCAAAATACGCGAATTAGCGATATCGTCGCAACGATTAAGCACATTTCGACCCAGACGAATCTGCTTGCACTCAATGCTGCCATTGAAGCCGCACGTGCAGGCGAGCACGGCAGAGGGTTCGGCGTCGTATCCCACGAAATACGCAAGCTGGCAGAGACGTCGCAGCAGTCGACCGAAGAGATCGAGCAGATTCTCGAGAGCATCCGTTCGAAGACGCTTCAAGCCGCCGAACAAGTTCTCCAAGGCCAACAGTCGGTTGCAAGCGGCAGCTCGGCTGTACAGAAGGTGGTCGACGTTATGCGCTCACTCAACCAGGATTCCATCCACTTGGAGCAGCAATCGTCACAAGTCGATCGCTCTGCAAGCGAGCTGCATGAGCAGTACACGCGGATCACGGATCAAATCGTCACGATCGCAAGCATTACCGAAGAGAATATGGCCTCCATCGAAGAAATGTCTGCAAGCATGACCACGCAGGACAGCCGCATTCTCGAGGTCGTCGAGAGCTTCATGCAGCTGGACAAGCTGACGAGCGACCTGAGCAAAATGACCGAACGAAAATAGAGACTTTCCTGCTAGACTCAATATAACAACAACGACAAAGCCCTCATCCAAACGATGAGGGCTTTGCTGTATGCTCTTATATAGGTGACGAACAGCTCTATTTGATTAATAGGACAGGGCATGTCGCATGCTGCGCTACCGAATGACTGACGCTTCCTAGCCATATTTCTTTGATCAGACCAAGGCCGCGGCTCCCCATTACGATCAGATCGGCTAGATTATCGATCGCCGTCTGACAAATAGTCGCTGCTGGATCTCCTGTCTGATGAATAGCTTGAAACGATACGCCAGATGCCTTCAGTCTGCTGACAGCCGCATCGAGGACCTGCTTGTCCTCTGCTTCAACAGCATCCAGCTCAGTGCCGAATACCGGCTCATTCAAGGACACGGAAGCATCGACGTGAATGACGGTTAATCGGATATCGGACGACAGTGTTTGGGCAAGTTCGATTGCGTGATCCAGTGCTTTAAACGACTGCGGCGATCCGTCGATCGGGACGACAATGTGGTTGTACATTTGGTATACGCCTCCTTGTTTATCCATTAGTCCGTGCATCTTTATTATAAAGCATATTTAACGTTAACGTAAGCGTTAAATAATTAAGAAAGTCTCATCGTACTCAGAAGTAAATTTATGTACATATCTTGAACAATATGGTTAGAAGGACCTGATTCCACTTTCCAGTAAAAGGAATATGTACCCAGACGTCGAATACTACATAATCCGGTCATCCCCGGACAATCCAACCAATAAGGAGATTACGTCTGCATGAAATTGAAGAAGTTAAGTTCCCTATTGCTCGCACTATTCGTCATGTTATCCATCTTCTCGGCGACCAGCTACGCCGAACAGCCTTCCACTAAAGTCCTGTTGGACGGCAGCCCCGTCACGCTAAGCGAAGGCTCTGAGCAGCCTTTCATCGATAGCGGTACGACATTCGTCCCTATGCGTTCCCTCTTCAATGTATTGGATATTCAACTGAAATGGGACAATAAAACGAAGACCGTATCCGGTGCCAAAGACGACCTGACCTTCAGTCTCCAAATCGGCAGCACAACGGCGACTGTCAATGGCGCTAAGGTTACGCTCGCGACAGCCCCTCGCATCGTCCGCAACGTCACTTTCGTGCCGCTTCGTTTCGTCGGCCAATCGACCGGCTACAATGTAAGCTGGACGCAATCGACGCATACGATCACGCTGACTTCCCCTGTCGAGCAAACAGCTGCACAGAGCAAGGGATTCATGTGGAAAGTCGAGAAGAACGGCAACACGGTCTATCTGCTCGGCACTATTCACGTGGCGGATAAAGCGACATATCCGCTGCGCCCGGAGCTTGAAGCTGCTTTCAAGTCCGCCGACTACCTTGGCGTCGAGGTTGATTTGACGCAGTACACACAGGAGCAAATCGGCGCAATCCTCAATGACTTAGGTACTTACAAAGACGGCACTACGCTGAAAGATCATGTATCGGCCGACACCTATAAAGGAGTTACTGCTATTCTTAAGAGCCTAGGGGCTCCCGAGAACGCATTGGATCAATATGAGCCGTGGGTAGTTTCCCTAACGATCCCTTCATTCATGTTCAGCGATGCCGGTTATCAGGCCGAGCTCGGCATTGACCAATACTTGATGCAGCAAGCTCTGAAATCGAATAAACCGATTGTTCAGCTGGAAACGGTCGAACAACAATATGGCCTATTCGATAATCTCTCGGCAGAGCTGCAAGAGAGCCAATTAGTCGATACGATCAAAGCTTATAACGATCCTAGTTCGGGTGAAGACCAGAACGCAATCGACACGCTTATCAACATGTGGAAGACTGGAGACGAGACTACGCTGTTTGCGCTCACGCAAGCACAACAAAGCGAAGATCAAGAATACTACCAAGCGTTCATCGCCGATCGCAATAAAGGAATGACGAACAAGATTGAGGGCTTCCTGAACAGCGACGAGCACAAAACGTATTTCGTCGCAGTCGGCAGCTTGCATTTGATCGGCGATGACGGTATCGTCACGCTGCTGACGAAAGACGGATATAAGGTCGAGAAGCAATAGTTTTGTCCGGTTTCTCCTTACAGCACGAAGAGGCCTCCAGAAGCCGCCGCACTCAAACAGCGCGGTGGCTTCTGGAGGCTTTTTGCTGCATGCCATCACGTCAACCAAATAGATCTAAAGAACTAGCAGCGCAAAGTCGATATAGAAATAATAGGATCTATTATCTTATAATAGGCGGCCTAACATACTAAACTTTCAGGATGGTGTCCAATGGTTCATGTAACACAACGCAATATCGCAGTATCCATTATTCTTACGTTAGTTACTTGCGGCATCTACGGTATCTACTGGTTCATCGTGTTGACGAATGATGTAGGCAAATTAAGCGGAGATCATAACTTTACGGGCGGCAAGCACTTCCTGCTTACGCTTGTCACTTGCGGGATCTGGTCCTATGTATGGGCTTATCGAGTCGGCAAGCAGGTAGCCGAAGCACAACGTCAACGCGGCATGATGACATCCGACAACTCGATCTTGTACCTCGTACTGAATTTCTTTGGGCTCGGCATTGTGACTTATGCAATTGTGCAATCGGATGTTAACCGCTTGGCGTAACTCCTTAGTTGATCCGGCAGGGCGTCGATTAATGTTACGCGGTTCACTAATCGCCGGTGCCGGTCTGCTGTACTTGCTGATATGGCTTCCGCTTACAGGTATCGGCATTCCTTGTGTATTCCACCTTGTAACGGGTCTATACTGCCCTGGCTGCGGCATTACGCGGACGACGCTCAGCTTGCTGCACGGCCAACTGGCTCAAGCATTCCGATACAATCCGCTTGTCTTCGCACTTGCTCCGATGTATGCGGTCTACTGGCTGTTCATGAGACTGCAGCTTCGCCGGGCAGGACGAGCCGTAATGGCGGTCATGCTAACCCTCACGATTGCGTTCGGCATCGTTCGCAATATTCCGATCGGTGACTTCTTAGCCCCAACAATCATCGATTAAACACAAAAGCGCTGCAGATCATCTGCAGCGCTTTTGGTTTGATCGTTATTTTACTTATATAATACCTTCTCGACGTTGTACTTCGCCCGGTATTTGTTGATGATATAGGTTTCATAAATTTCACGCTCAACCGCATCCTCAACGAGATAGACCTCGATCGTCGCTACCTCATCGCGGTGATTCTTCATCGGCGATACCGTATCTTCAAAATGCTTCTTGATTCTCGGCCGCAGCTTGCGCGCCTTCCCGACGAACAGCAGCTCCTGCCGATCGTTATAGAACAGGAAGATGCCGCCCTTCTCTCGGTTAATGAGATGAAAATCGGTAAATCCATAAATGTTGCTCATTTGCGGATTGCTCTGCTTCTCAATCGAGACATCCATTGCTGGCATCGTGATCGTAATCACGTTCGTTCACTCCCTCATCGTTAACCACATCTACAACCACACTATCATATATCCCGGCATAACACCATTGTCCGCAGGACTGAGCATCCCTATACGCGCCAAAAAGGGTTGGACCGCTGCAAGCTTGCAGGAGGTCCAACCCTTGTCCATTGTATATGGATTACGCTTTGTTCGACGAACCGAACTCGCGGATTTTACCGATAACCGTCGTTTTGATCGCTTCACGGCCTGGTGCCAGGAATTTACGTGGATCGTAAACTTCAGCGTCGTTCGTGAGGATTTCGCGAGCAACTTTCGTGAATGCGATTTGGTTTTCCGTGTTAACGTTGATTTTAGCCGTACCGCGTGCGATCGCCTTTTGGATGTGCTCCGTAGGGATGCCCGTGCCGCCGTGCAATACGAGTGGCAGGCTGATCGTTTTGCAGATCTCTTCCATCTCAGCGAAGCCCAGTTTAGGCTCGCCTTTGTAAGGACCGTGCACGGAACCAAGCGCTGGCGCGAGGCAGTCGATGCCCGTTTGTTCAACGATCGCTTTGCACTCATTGATGTCAGCGTAGATAACGCCTTCAGCTACTACGTCGTCTTCTTGGCCGCCAACCGTACCGACTTCAGCTTCTACCGATACGCCGCGTGCGTGAGCGTACTCAACAACCTCGGACGTGATGCGGATGTTTTCTTCGATTGGATCATGCGAAGCGTCGATCATTACGGACGTGAAGCCCGCGTCGATTGCCTGTTTACATTTGTCAACGCTCGAACCGTGGTCGAGGTGGATTGCAACCGGAACCGTGATGTTGCCTTCTTCGATCAGCGATTTAACGATTGCCGTAACAACCTTGAAGCCGCCCATGTAACGAGCTGCGCCTTCGGATACGCCCAGAATAACCGGCGATTTCTCTTCTTGAGCCGCCGCCAGGATTGCTTGCGTCCACTCGAGGTTATTGATGTTGAATTGACCAACTGCATAACCTTCCGCCAGAGCTTTGATAAGCATTTCTTTCATCGAAACCAATGCCATTGTAAATCCTCCTTAAAAATAATTACAGGTGTCAACCTTTCAATCATACCCAATTATAGCCTGAGCTATAATCGGCCCGAACGGAATGGGGGCTTTCGGCTTTCCACGTTCACGTTCTACTTATATTTCTACATGTTATCACAAATTTAGTGATAAAACTACCAATAGCAGGGCGCTAATTTGGAAACCATTTCGTTCCACTAAGAGCGGCAGAAAGCCTGCATCTTAACGCCCGATCCGTCTATATCGCTCTAACTCTATTGAGCAAATGGTAACATTTTGTTACATTGTAAGTATTGAGTAGCAAGATCAAGGGCGGAGGGATCGGATTGTCGATTTTGGTGACAGCCAAACAGTTGAAACGCTCTAAAAATCCGTTGGTCAGACTCGGAATGTATCCATTGGTGCAAGGTTTGCGGACAGCAAGGGTCGTCAAACGGGTTATGACCGACTCGAACTATCGTTCGATCATCCGGTTGAAGCTGCTGAACAAGCAGCAAGTTCATCAAACATCATCCACGACATCCATGGATCGTTACCCGATATTATTCACCGCATGCCGCGATTACTTGAACAGCAGCTATCCCTCACAAGAACCGCTCAAACTGCTCTCCTTCGGCTGTTCAACCGGCGAAGAAGTGCTTTCACTTCGTCAGTATTTCCCGAATGCCCGCATCGTAGGCGCTGAGATCAATCGCCGAAGCCTCGCCATCTGCCAGTCGCACCCTGTGGACGAGCGGATTTCGTTCATCTATTCCTCACCGGAAGAAATCAAGCGGCACGGCCCTTACGACGCCGTATTCTGCATGGCTGTCATGCAGCGCAAACCTTTGGATACAGCACGCAAAGGGATTCGCAGTCTGAAGCCCATCTACCCGTTCGAACGGTTCCAAGAGCAGATTGAACAACTGGACCAACTGCTGCGGCCTGGCGGACTGCTCATCGTTCACTTTACCCAATATAACGTACAGGATACGTCCATCGCTGACCGTTATGAGCCTCTCGGCAAGTACAATCAGGATGATTATAAATCTCCTATCTTCGACCGCAACAGCGACATTATCGATCCGCCAGTATCGTGGAACAGCATCCATATCAAGCGATCCTAAGTACGCAAATTACGCACAAGAGCAGCAGGCACGATGCCTGCTGCTCTTCCATGTTCTACACCAAACTCGACTGCTTACCTTCGGATGGCAGTCGAATGGTCGCTACTGTTCCTTTGGCAGGCTCGCTGCGGAGCGACAGTATGCCGCCGTGAGCCTGAATGATTTTGAAGCAGACCGTTAGTCCAAGACCTGTGCCCGATGGCTTCGTTGTATAGAAAGGTTCGCCGAGCCGATCGATGACCTGCTGCGGAATGCCCACCCCTTGGTCAACAATCTCGATCAGCACATCCTTCGCCTCATCTTCTTGAACACAGACCTGCAGCGTGCCGCCTGCGGGCATCGCCTCAATCGCGTTCTTCATCAGATTCACAAGCACTTGCTTGATCTGATTTACCTCGCATAACACATTGGGAACGTTCGGCTGCTCTTCGACTTGAATCACGACGTTGGTCAGAATCGCCTGCGATTCCATAATCGGCACGATATCCTCTAACATGCGCCCTATCCGATAAGAGACAAGCTGACTTAGCTGACCGGGTCTTGATAGCACCATAAACTCACCGACGATATAGTTAATCCGCTCAAGCTCCGTCAACATCATTTCGTAGTAGCGTTGATTGCCGTTGGCCGACTTGTGCAGAAGCTGTGTGAACCCTTTGAGCGCAGTCAGCGGATTACGGATTTCGTGCGCGACACCTGCCGCTAGCTGACCGATAACCGACAGCTTCTCCGATTGAATCATCCGCTGCTCGGACAGCTTGCTCTCTGTCACATCCAGCAGCGTGCCCGATATCGCAGGCTGACCTTCATAGAAGGCACCCGATGCCTGCATCTCTAAATATAGGTCTGACTGCTTTGCACCAATTCCCGTCACATGAAGACGAGTTGTATGATTGACATCCGAGATCGATAGGAACTGCTCCTTCAGACGCCCCTGATCCGCTGCCGCGATATAATTGGCAAGCGGCTTGCCAAGCATTTGGCCCGGGTTGACGCCGAAAATGCTCTCAACTTGCTGATTAACGTATACAAGTCGGCCATTCTGCTCGATGAATACGCCAAACAATGAGCTCTCGACGAAGTTACGATAATTGATATCCGTCTGCAGCAGCGCTGCACCGGCCGATTCCAACTCATAAATACCGATCGTCAGCCGGACGACTAACAGCACAATCGTGAGAATCGCACCAACACTGAATATCGTGAATTGTCCGTTGTAGCAAATCATGACGATGAGTGCGGCATTCACGATAAGTATGAGCCCATATCGTCGAATAAACCAGGCGAGAGAGCCCTCTTTCGCCTTCGCTGCAGCAGCAGGAAAACACCGCTCCACTTCCGGCAGCGCGGCGAAGCCAGTCACCAAGGTACCGAGCGCCCAACAAGCATCGTTGATCCACGAGTTAATCCCCGGGAGGAAGTAAATAAACATCGTATTGCCGGCGAGCCGCAGCATAAATCCGATTAGCAGCAGTCGATTGGCAACCAAAGAATATCCCGAACTGCCCGATAAGGTGAGAAAGAGCAGCAGGAATATGACGACCGCATTCGCCGAGGAGTTAGCAAGAATATAACCGATCGCTTCATTCGGTATTTGATTGTCTTGTATGAACAGCCGCTCAAGTTGAAGTTTCCAATACAGCGTGCTTGCCACTACGACTAGCAGCGAGATCTCGACAATAAAGCCGCGCGCAATCTTCGCGCCGCGAAGCCTGTCCCGATATTGATAATAAATGCCGATGAATATAAATCCGTAGTATAGCAGCCATAAGTATTCCGGATAACCTAGATAAAGCGGTTCTTCGCCTGTAAGGAGTACATTTGCCATCCAAAGCGTCTGCGCAATGGTGTAAACAATCATGCCCAGGCCAAAAAACAACCATAACTTCGACTGCTTGTTCGACAACCGATATGCCCGAAACGTCATCAGCATCGCATAGATGGAGGCAGCAAGCTGGACGGCATTGCTGATAATTGTTCCGGTGAATGTCTCCTTGCGCCACACCACCAGCCAAACCGCACAAGCCGTTAGCAGCATAAGACCGATATGTACATAGCACTTCCTGTAATTTATCATGACGCCTCCCAGCTGGGCGTTCTACTAGGCCGATTTTTCACGTTATTAAACGTATGTATTCGATTAATAGAAACTAATTCCTTCATGAATGCCAGGTCACCTAATTCTCAACGTCTATCTTTGAACGATAAGAAGAGACCCAATCCGCTCACGAGCAGCAGTTGAAGTCTCTTCGAGCAGCGTAATGGTATAGAGTTATAACAATTCTATTATAGCGAACCGATTCCAACAGCGGAGAAAATTTCCGAGAATCATGTAAAAATCCATATATAAGCAGCTAAATCGAATAAAAAAGAGCCAGTGAAACCGCTATTATCGGGTCCCAATGGCTGCTTTATAGCGTTATTAATGATTACAGCACGCGTCTTGCAGTCGAATAACGTTTCGAATAATCGCTCAGATCGCGAATATAGATGCCGTTCATGTTCGAGCCAATCGTATTGTGAATGAATTGACCGTTGCCGATATAGATGCCGACATGGTTGATCGTCGATGTCTTGCCGTTGTCGAAGAAGATCAGATCGCCGGGCTTCAGATTGCTCTTCGATACATACGTACCCTGCAGGCGCTGGCTTTTGGTACCCCACTTAAGGTCTACGCCATACTTGCCGAATACATACTTCGTGAAAGAGGAGCAGTCGAATATAAGCTTACTCGGGTTGTTCGTCCCGAATTTGTACGTTACTTTGCCTTTGAGCGATTTCGCCAGTGCGATAATGCTGTCAGCCTTGGCCGAAGCGTTCGTCGCGGCAGCCGCATGAGCTTGTCCGACGTTAATGCCATCGATGAGGGTTGCGCCAGACAGAAGAGCGAAGCAGCAGGTCGTTGCAATGACCGTCCTCTTCATCCAATTGAGTGTCATGATATGCCTCCTGTGGTTGGTCTCGTGCTGTAGTGGAAGTATAACATGCCGTTTTCGCCAACTAGTGGAATCTAAGCGCTTTCTAATTTACCAATAAATACATAAATGAGGGAAAATCAGCTGTCAGCGCGCTTTCGAAGCCAAACAGCGTTACTAAGCGTCCTAGCTTTCTTAGATTTCATTCATTATTGCTTATTGCCTCTTCCGATTCGTTCTCGCCTCTCGCGGCCGCCAATTAATAATGAGAATAAGCTGCTCCTGCATATAAGTGGGCGGATACTTGAACCCACCCTCTATCCAGTGAAAAATAAGGCCAAGCAAGGCGTGAATCGCATAAACCGCCGATAGTTCGGGATTAATATCATTGTCTGTGTTCTCGTAGACGAGTTCCTCCATCGAGATCTGCTTAATGGCTTGGAACATCCGCTCTTTCAGGCTGAGGATGACCTTGCTCTTGAGCAGAATCGTGTAGACAGCAGCATTGGCGTAGATGTGCTCGAAGATTTGAACGGAATTCGCAGTCAGTTCGTCGATTCGGAAAATGTCCTGATGCTCGTATGGCGCGCGGAACGATTTCAACAGATCTTGAATCAAATCCTCCATCAGGTCGCCGAGCAGCGCTTCCTTGTTCTCATAATGCGTATAGAACGTGCCGCGGTTATAATTCGCCTGCTCCACGATTTCCGTTATCGAAATCGCATCGTAGTCCTTCTGCTCCATTAAGTGAAGAAGCGACTGCTTCAGCGCTTCTTTGCTCCTCAGAACGCGCCTGTCCACTTTTTTGCCCAACTCGGTCATAAAAAACCATCCTTCGTTATTCAACAAATGACGTCGAAATGATCGTTAACTAACAAAAGCGCCTTTTTTACTGATTGTTTGCTCGGTTCTCTATTCATTATACTCGAATTAAACAGATGTATGGTTATTGAACATCTGTCTACTAACTAACCTTTGGAGGTCATCCGAATGAGACTTTCTGGACAAGTAGCTGTTGTAACGGGCGCTGCATCGGGCATGGGCAAAGCGATTGCCGAGCTTTATGCGGCTGAAGGAGCACAAGTTGTTGTTTCCGACTTGCGGATTGAAGCTGCGCAAGCCGTTGTAGACGGCATTGAAGCCAAAGGCGGTACTGCCCTGGCAGTGGCAGCGAATGTAGCGAAAGAAGAAGACGTGCAGCAGCTGATCGATGCGACTGTCGAGAAGTTCGGCACCGTTGATATATTGGTGAATAACGCCGGCATCATGGACAACTTCGTCCCTGCAGGCGAACTTACGGACGAGCTGTGGGATCGTGTATTCGCGGTCAATGCGACAGGTCCGATGCGTACAACGCGCAAAGTACTCCCATTGTTCCTGGAGAAGCAAGCAGGCGTTATCGTCAACATCGCTTCGGCAGGCGGTCTGCATGGTTCCCGCGCCGGCGCTGCATATACGGCTTCGAAGCACGCCGTTGTCGGCTTCACGAAGAACGTCGGCTTCCAATATGCGAAGCAGGGTATCCGATGCAACGCGATTGCGCCAGGCGGCGTGGCTACGAACATTGCGACGTCCATCAACCAGCCGAACCCGTTCGGTGCGGAGCGCGCAATGGCCGGCATGGCCATCAATCCGCGTACCGGCGAACCGGAGGAAATCGCGAAGGTCGCCTTGTTCCTCGCGTCGAGCGAGTCCAGCTTCGTCAACGGCACCGTAATCGCTGCCGATGCGGGATGGACGGCTTATTAATCTTTGTTAGTCCAATGAGAAGAAGCTGCACCCGCGATTCAACGCGGTGCAGCTTTTTTTTGTGCGTGACCAACGACTATCCCGCCAACGAGGCGGCCCCTCGAATGACCGCCGCAATGATTGCCGTTATTCGGAATGGCTTGTCCGTCACCAGCGTGTACAGCTGTGCGATGCTGGCAAGGGACAGAACGGCGAAAACAGCCATCTCTCGTTTGAGCCGTTTCCGCTTCCAATAGTAGTAGAACAGTCCCGCCGCAAACAGAATGACCACAAGAAACGGAATCATCTCGCACCTCCTTTCCTTCCCGCATAACGGAACGAGCTGCTCCTTCTTCAATTCTCCGCCCGCATATACGAAATTGCCGCGTTGTCAGATAAGCGCAATAGGCCGAAACCTCGCCGTCGATGCGAAAATGATGTTACTTATAGTCCGGCAGCTGCTTCATCGGCTGGTGAATGTGCTGGTCATACAGCTCGCTAAGACTCACCGCCACTCCTCCTATCCAGATCGCTATTATCGTCCCCAACGTTTCTAGGTTTATTCTCAATTGGTTGTTTATGGGTTTGTTATTCAAACAAAAAAAGCCCCCTCCGTCTGCTGATTAGTCAGCTTGCTGGAGGAGACCTATTTACATGATGATACTGCGTCTTCTTAAATGAGATGCAGCTTATCGGCTTGGTTTTCAGACATAGACACCCTGCCCTATGCACGGAAAAGAAGACCATTCCATAAAGGAGTGGTCTTCTTAGTTTGCTCTCGACTATTCGCTGGATCTGTCCGGATTCTATTAAGTCTCCGTCATCACACCGCCGTTAACGTGCAGCACCTGGCCCGTCACGTAGGATGAATCGTCCGAAGCTAAGTAAATATACGTCGGCGCCAGCTCGAAAGGCTGACCTGCCCGCTTCATCGGCGTCTCTAGGCCGAACGTCTTCACGTATTCCGCCGAATAGCTGGATACGATCAGCGGCGTCCAGATCGGACCTGGCGCTACCGCATTGACCCGAATGCCCTGACGCACAAGCTGCAGCGACAGCGAACGCGTGAAGGATACGATCGCGCCTTTGGTTGAAGAGTAATCCACCAGCAGCGGCGCACCTGCATAAGCAGTGACGGATGCTGTCGTAACGATGGCGCTGCCCGGCTTCAAGTGCGGCAGTGCCGCCTTCGTCATATAGAACATCGGGTATATATTCGTCCGATACGTATTCTCGAGCTGTTCGTCGGTTATGTCCAGAATGCTGGTCTGAGGAAATTGAACGCCCTGGTTCAAGACGAGAATGTCCAATCTTCCGTAGGCCTCCAGCGTTCTGCGAACAACCTCCGCTGAGAATGTCGGCTTGCGCAAATCGCCTTCAATAAGCAGGCACCGGCCGCCGTACTGTTCCATCATTCGCTTCGTATCTTCAGCATCCTTGCGCTCATAGAGATAGACGATGGCGACGCAAGCGCCTTCCTTCGCGAAGCCGATCGCCACCGCGCGGCCGATACCGCTGTCTCCCCCGGTAATGATGGCCACCTTACCCGCAAGCTTGCCGCTCCCCTTGTACTGCGGATTATCCGAGATCGGGATCGGATTCATGATATATTCCAGGCCCGGCTGAACATTCTGATGCTGCGGCGGGAACGTAATCGGCTGCTGGGTGCAGCGCGTCTCATAACCGTAATACGGATAATAAGGAATCACCTTTCATATCCTCCTTCGCCTAACTTCGCTTCAGCAGGATATTCGCCCATCTCTTGTTTGGTGAACCTTTCTTAGGCCGCAATTTACTGGACAGCGTGCAGCGCTTCGAGCGCCTCCTGCTCGGTGCTGACGAAGAAGAATTGTTTCCCATGGTTGCACTCGTAGATAAAGTCTCTTAGACTCTTGCTCTCATAGCCGCTATAATCGCCGACAATCGCCAGCTTGAAGCCGTAGTTCACATATTTCTGCAAAATATCGCCCGCAAGCTTCGTCCGCAGCTCGAAGAACTCTTCTGCAAGATTGGACTTGTGCAGCAATAGTTTGTCGCAATCCACCTCATACCTCACCGTTGCCATCAGGTCCAATGCGTCCTGCACCTCCTTGATGATAACCTCATCGCTTCGAATAATGGCAACGCTCGAACTGCCTTGCTGGTCAACCTGGATCTGCATGGTGCAGCCGCTCCTTCCGTGAGCCTATAAGCTCGTTTATAAAATAAAGGCACAGCGCGCCGGCACTGTGCCTCTTATATAGTTTGGACGGACGCTGCCGTTATTCCTCTTCATCCTCAAGACGAATACCGGTCTGCACCGCAGCATCTATCAAACTCCTCGATGCAAAGAAACAATCGTGCAGAAGCAGAAGAGCAATCTCCTGCACGACTGTTTTTCTTGTGCGGATATTCGATACTTAGAGTCTAAGCGCCATATGGTCCTCATCCCAATATCGACCCTCATATTTCATCGCCTGATGCTCTGTGCCGTATGTGACGAATCCGAGCGATTGGTACAAACTGCGGGCAGGTGCGTTGTCAGTGACGACCGTAAGGTTAATGATCTCCAGTCCGCTACAGCTCCTGGCCCGCTCGATAAGAGCGTGCAGCAATGCACGGCCAACTCCCTGTCCTCGCACCTCGGGCGCCGTATACATCCCGTACACATTGCCCTTGTGTCTAATCTTCGTACTGGCCTCACGCACGAACGTAACGATTCCAACCAGCAGCCCGTCCGTATCGATCGCTCCCAAGGTGAATTTGTCTTCCGCAGGCTTTAACCGCTCCTCTACGAATGCTAGAGCGAAGCCCGTTTCCCGCTCATAAGTGGAGCCGAACGCTTCCGGATTCGTCATCAGCCCGCGCAGCCTCAGTGCATGATAATTCGCAGCATCCGCTGCTTCCAACACACGTATCTGTACCATCATCATCACACCTTGTCTATGCGTGCGTAATATTCCGAACGAAGGATCCCGTAGTAGGTCACATCCTCGTACGCATCGCCCTTGCGGATATGACTGCGAAGCACGCCTTCATGCTTCATGCCCAGCTTCTCCATCACTTTGTACGAGCCTGGGTTGCGCGTCATCGCCGCCGCATAGACCCGATTGAGCGCGAGCTCCTCGAAAGCGTACTGCATGACTCGTGCCGCCGCCTCCGTACAATAGCCTCTGTTCCAATAAGGACGGCCGATCCAATAAGCCAACTCCGCCGTGTTATGACGCTGCTGCAGATGAATTCCGACAATACCGAGGAAACTCTCATCTTCCGCGCGTATCACCGCGAAGGAATAGCTATCGCCTCTTTCCGCGGCTTCCATCATTCCCTGGATGAATCCTGCAGATGAGCCGGCCGGATAAGGGTGCGGGATACCAAGTGTCGTATCCGCCACCTCCTTGTCCGCGGCCAAGCGCTCTATCGCTTCTGCATCCTGCGGCGCCAACAGGCGCAGCGTCAATCGCTTCGTCTGCATCATTGTCATCGAGCATCATCCCCTCTTCTAGTTACTGAACGGGACCAGCAACGACAAAAAAGCCCCATCCCCTAAGGGACGGAGCTGCTCCGCGTTACCACCCTGATTGACGTCATACGCCCACCTCGCCATCGTCCAACAACGATGCTTCCTTGTAACGGCGGAATCCCGTGCCCGCCTACTCATGTTCGGGGGCCAGCTCAGAGGCGATGTTTCCATCCGATTTCCCGCTGCCTCGCACCAACCGGCAGTTCTCTGAAGGGCTTCTTCGAATGTACTTGTCCTCATCGTCGCATTTGACAGCGTATGTGTCTATAATAAACAACACTATAACGAATAAGTAAGAATCTGTAAATAGAAAAAATCACCCGCTGCAGCTAACAACCGCAGCAGGCGATCCCTCTGACGTCCAACTAAGCTAGCCTTGCTCCAACCCTTGCAGCAGCGCCGCCGCTTCCTCATGGTCGGGCTCCAGTTCAAGCAGCGCCTTCAAATACTTGATCCCGTCGTCCTCCTGCTCCAGCTCGAAGCTGCAGACGGCGAGGCAGTAGAAGACCGTCGATACGACGTCGCCCTGCTCCTCCTCGACGGCGATCTCCAAGTAGCGCTTCGCATCCTCGTACCGATCCATCTCGAACAGGATCAGCCCCGCATCCATCGCCAGGTTGTATCGCTGAGCCATGATGTAGTATCCGGACCACATGCGTTCGATCCCCCAATGGAGATCCTCGATTTCCTCATCATTAGCGTCCGGCAGCAAACTCGATATCCGCTTCGCGCACTGGATGAAGAATTCCGCATCATAACCGCCTAAACGCCAGAAGCTCATGATTTGATGCAATTTCAACTCGTCTATTTGTTGATCGACGCATTCCTTCAAGCTGAAGAACTCGTCCGGTCCGAACCGCTCGATAAATCGGCGGTACGCCAGCTTCGTCTGATAGCAGCTCTTTGCGTTATCGACGTGGATGATGCACCCGACGTTGATATTGCGATAATGCTGCTCAGGGAACAGAGCCAGCGCCCCGCGCTGCTCGAATACATGCACGAACGCATGATAGTTCGCCATAAGCGAGAAGCTGCCGTGCAGCGTCAGTATAGGCGGCTCGGCGAATTTCCAGTTGTCGAGCAGATGATCGCCTTTGTCCGCCGTCAGCAATACGAAGCCCGACCGCGACAGCCCATTAATCCGTTCCAAGCAAGTGAGGCCCGCTACCGGGAACAGAAAATGCGAATCCTCCAGTTCCTCCTGATACAATGCGATCAGATCACGGTATGGGTAATCCTCCCGTTCGTAAGCCGGCTCCCGCCGATGCTCATAACGCAGCTTGATTTGATTCAGCTCGTCCGCTGGCTTCAGCTTCCCGGATACCGTATCGCGTGCTGCTTGCTCCGTATACTCGACGAAAACGTCCGCTTCATAAGTGCGGCCATCTCCGATATAGAGCAGCTCTTGCGGGATACTGTCGAAGACATAGTTCGCAATGATCACCACAGGCTGCTGCAGATCGCCTGATTGTATGGTCAAACCGGACACAAAGAGATTTAACTCCGTATCATTCACTGCATCGAATCGTGCAAAGTCGAGCAGCCCTTGCGCTGCGTAATGCTGCAGCTTCGGATGCTGCTGCCATGCGGTCACATTGCTCATCGCCAGATCGGTCATGACATAGCGGAATGGCGGCAAGTCCTTGCCGGCATAGTCCATAAGCTCGCACAGCTCATGAATGACATGGTAAGCAAGCCTGCCCGCTCCGGCCCCCAACTCGACGATATAAACCGTATCCGAGGTATGCCCTTGACTCGCCCGATCCTGCATCAGCCCCATGATCATCTCCGCATAAGCATTCGCGATCATCGGATTGCATGTTATATATTGCGGAACCTGATCGTTGTTCCACGCCTTTAATCCCAGCTGTTCATAATACTGCCGCTGCAGCTCCCAGAATGGTGCTTCCGTGAAGCGATAGCGCTGGCTATTGTTCGATGTCATGATTCTTTATCCTGCCTTCTGAACGTAGTTACTTAACCTCTATCGTAACAAAGGCTACCGCATAAGAACAACCTTCACGGTGAAAAGCAATAAAGTCACTCGATAAAAGACATGAAAAACAACCGCATCGTCGGCTGACCGAGATACGGCTGTCTGGCATGCATTCATGCGGTTCATTTATTCTGCTTAAGATCGCCGATATAGTGCGAGAAGATCTGCTCAATCGGCTTAAAGTACAGATACCCATCATCATCCCACGGCTGAAAATGAACATCCATCCGCGAGTCGCTCCAATTGACCGGCGTCCCCTTCGTGTTCAGGCGCCCTGGTACAGTTGGCTCCTCCACCATATTCGGAAACTCCTGATAGCCGAATAACAGATTCTCATGCATGCCGATGATCTCGTATTTGGGGCCGAAGAACGCACGCTCCTCCTGCAGCTGATAATGGTAGTAGATATAGCTGCTTGCCATATCCGGCTTCAGATGCGCCACGCGTCCTCTACGCTGCTCGACAGGTGACTTCCGCAGCCAATGCTCCTTATCCGCGGGCTCGTTGAAGTGGAACACATCGACCATGCGAATCCACTTGCGTGGTTCAGGCTGGCCCGGCCAATCGCTCAAGAAGGGCACCGCTGCACCCGCGACTTCCTCGGGAGCGGCTTCCCGATCGATGCATTCATAATAGAGAAACAGGTTGTCGCGCCAGTGGAAGGCGGCAGCCGTCATGAGACGCCCTTGCCGTACAAGTTCCAACGCTTGGTTGCTCCCCGCCAGTGATGCGATTCCTTCTTCCTTCTGACCTTGCTTCCATGCCGCCCGATAGATATACCGCTCAATCATCTGCCTGCTCCTCCGTGTTCGCTTGAAGTATGTCTGATATCCTGCCGTTCCCTGCTGCCAACTATCGATAGTGTCTTCCATTCACCGTCTTGTCTGCACTACGATTTCAACGCGTGAATCGTCTCGGCAATTCCTTGCTCGAAGCTTGTTGCTTTAATCGGACCAATCCAACGCTTATACTTCTCCCCGCTTAGACGAAGCGGTTCCGTCGTCAAATACAACATCTCGACGACCTCCTTCATCACTGGAACGAACAACCCAAGCGCCGCCAGACTACGCTTGCCTAGAGGAAGCACCGGCTTCTTGACGCCCGATACTTCACGCGCAATGCGTACGATGTCGTTGCCGGCAATGATGCCGCCGCCGGGAATGTTCCACTCCTGCCCGTAAGCATGATCATGAAGCGACAGCTCAACAATCATATTCGCTGCATCAGGCAGATAAACATACTCTCGCGGCACATGCATATTCCCGATAAACATCGCCATTTTGCCTGCCGCAATCGCCTCAAGCGTACCGCCCAGGTACGAGGCTTGGTTCGCTGTCGGACCGTAATAGTCCGGCAGGCGGGCAATGAGCGGGCGGGCGTTACGCCAGCGCTTATTGAATATCATTTCGGCGAATTGAAGACGAGTCCTGCCTTTGCGCGTATGCGGCCGCTTCGGATGCTCTTCCGTCACCAAGTTCGCCTGTCTTCTGCCGTAGGGGTAAATGCCATCGATTACGACCACTTGCATGCCGCGTCGGTCAGCCGCTTCCATAACCGCCTCGCCAAGCGGGATCAGCTTCGTCTCCATCTCGTGATACGGGACGTTCGCGCAATGGAAAAGCACATCTGCGTCTTCGGATGCGGATGCTACATCATCTGTCCGGAACGCGTCGCCGACGGCCAGCGATAGATGAGACGGATTGCCGAGACGAGCGGCGAACTGCTCCAACTTGCTGCGTGAGCGGCCAAACGCGATGACAGGCACCCCTCTGCGCACCAACTCCTCTGTCACCGCCGCTCCTGTTCCGCCAGTAGCTCCAATAACGATTGCTTTTTTCATTTTTCATCAGCCTCCGATTTGTAATTGATCAATCACTAACTTCTGTTGAACTCACTATATCAAGTTGTGAGTGATTGGTCAATAACTAAATGTAAAAAAAAGAGAAGCCTTGTTCAGCCTCTCTTCCCGTCCATTAATTCCGGCAGATCAAGCGCCATCGCAATGTTGCACAGCATGCCGCGGGCAAGGAACAACAGGGTCCGTTCTTCCGCATTCGCGATTCCTTGCGCCCGGAACGCCTCCAGCACAATACCGCGCACCTCTCGCAAGCCATCCTGCATCGCAGCGCGAATGGACTCCTCTTGAATCGTCTGGGCCTGCATCTGCAGCAGCGTCTCCTGCCGATGAGCAGCAAGCAGCTCCTCGTATGCTTCAATCAGCTCCTGCTCCAGTCGATCTGGCGAAGCGGTAGCGACGACTTGTCGGAACGCCGCAGCGACTCGCTCCCATGATGCTTCCAGTGCCGCCAGCAGCAGCAATTCTTTGGTCGCGAAGAACCGAAATACATAAGGCTGCGAAATGCCTGCCCGCTGCGCCACCTGCGCCGTCGTTGTGCGGTAATAGCCCGTCTCTGCGAACACTTCGATCGCTGCGGAAATAATGTCTGCCCTTCGGTTCACCGATACGTTATCGTTCTTAGCCATAATCTCCATCTCCGGTCATTGTCTACTTAGTGATGAATCAATTATATGTTGAGTGTAACAATGAATCCATAGGAGAAGCAAGTGGACCTGCTTCTCCTATTGGATCTTCTTCTTACAATACGAACATATCATTCCTCTGAGTCGATGAGATCCCATTCTCTTGACTCCATGCTTTCTATGGCATAGATCAACAATTAGCCTTTTTTGGCAGACAACAAACGCTCAATATGCTTCGTTAAGACCTCTGCCGCCTGCCGATGTGCAAGGAGGCCGGGGTGGCTTCTTGCCCCGGTCGTCTCATCTGTCATAGCCGGAAGCTCGCAGATCGATACCTTGCGGTCCCCTGAGCGGAGGGCATAAGCATCCACTGCGCGGCGAATAGCCGGCATCATCGGGGTTCCCAGCATGCCGTAGGCCCATGCGATATGCGCGTCCCGATTGCACCGTCTGAGCTTCGTTAAGAACTGCTCGGCTGCCGTTTCGAACGCGGCGATATCTTCCGCGTTATAACTGCCGTCAGCATTCAATCGTTGTTTATATGAGACTCCCGTCGACGGATCCCGCCACTCTGCCCAATGGAATGCCCCGCCGTCATTCGTCCCGAGATTCACAACAATAACGTCAGGCTGCCAAGCTGCGAAATCATTCGGTTCATGCGCGCCAAGCGCTTCGTTGTCCGCTCCCGCAAGCACGCCGCACACCTGCTCGTAGTACGACGGAATGTTGTTATGCGGATTGTTGTCCCAGCCCGTCAGAACGCCCCAGCCGCTCTGCGATATGACCCGGTAATCGGCATTCAGCCTATCTGCCGTCATGGCCGTATAGTTGTCGACAGCGCTGAACCACATCGGAATCCAGTCCTCTTCCTGCTTCGCGCCTATAGCGCCTTCGCCAGAGGTGATGCTGTCTCCGATAAATTCGATGCGATGGGAAGCTTGTGCCGCCGGATGAAAAGCACCGTCGCCTTTCACCGCATGAATGCGCAAGGAACAGCCCAAGTCGCCGCTCATTGCCTGCACATCTTTGACGATGCGCACATTTTTGACAGCTTGACCGTTCATGCCCCTGAACACGCAAATCCAGTGCTTGCCGGCTGTAACCATCATACGGCTCACCGGTGCGCCGTTGATCAGAATGCTGATCCACGGCTCGTATTGATCATAACGGGCTTCGACCTCCACCCAAAGCTCGGTTCCCGCCGCATTAAGCTCAATCGCGCTTCCGGTCCAGAACAGCACGAGCGGCGACAGCGACCCTGTCGTTCTGCCATGAACCTTCACATAAGGGATGGCAGACAATTCATGTACAACTAGCTGTTGATTTTGCACCATATTCGTTAACTCCTTAATAACTAGAGTGGCGTGCAAACCCCGTTCTAAACAGAAGCAGCGGTGTGCCTACTGCTGTTCTTCTTCGCCAAGGATGCCATCGTTCCCTTGCGCTTCCCTTTGGCGATTTGCCGTTTAAGCAGCAGCGTTCCCCCGAGCGTTGCGGCAATGATCGGGAATAAAACAACGTACCAGATCGCATCATACAACCCGTGACGGACTGAGATAAATGCCAATATCGTCAAATAAAACAGGCTGTACCCATATCGCCGAATAAGCGGCATCGTCAGCTCTGGCAGCCAGTGGCGTTTCGGCTCCTTCTGTCCTAACAGCCTCAGGTATTGCTGCGAAGGCATCTCGGCATATTCGCGAACAGCCATGAATGGCCACTGCTCGCCTGAAATCCTCTTCGCTGCCTGTTCGCTTATGGATGGCCCCTTCAGCTTGCCGATCTGCTCGCCGCAGGCATGATATCCGACATACATTAACGTATAGGCTTCCACCTCTGAGAACGCGTTCAAATCCGTCCTCATATTCATCGCTAACGTCCGCACAGCCGGATCGATGCCCGGGATGTCATTGCACATGTCGATTACAATATCGTCGGTCCCCCCGATCCGCAGGTCGCGGATGGCGTTCATGAACAGGTCCTGAATGCGGAAGAACGATTCGGCGGAGCCGACTTCCGGATAATTCTCCATGCGAAGGGGCTTGGATGCATCACTGAGCAGAACCTGCATGCCATCCTGCTCGAGCAGTTGAATCGCATGGCCGCCCAAGTTATCCAATACGCCTCCGTCCACTCCATGCACCACGCGATCTCCGAATGGAATACGAATAGGATCGAATAAACCAGGGACGCAAGCAGAGGCAGCTGCCGCTGTAGATAAGGCCAGATTCATCGCCTCATCAACCCGAATCGAATGATTCTGCTCATTGAGCTGCCACAGCGGGCTTCTCCGATCCGTGGAGATGAACAGCGGCTGCCCATTTTCCAAAATGGACGTGTTCATAATCAGCTCCGGCTTCTTGTTCGCAGGATGAACGGGCGGGGCCATCAGGTCGCGCAGCACGACGGATTCGAATATAAGAGTGTTCATCTCGTACGCCAGCTTAGAATCGAACTTGGTCGCAGGATTGAGGTACGGCGCAAGCTTAGGAAACCGTCTCGTGATCGGCCAAAGCAGCTGACAGACCGGCTTCGGGAACATTCGCGAGATCGCGCCTGATAGGACCACGTGATCACGCAAATCCTCTTGGACGACGGGGAGAAACGCCCCGATGACCCGCTGCATCAAGTTCCGGTAATCCTGATCGGTGAGCAGACGATCGCGTTGAAGCTCCTCGCACAGCATTTTGTAATAAAAGGCACCTACGATCGATCCGCCGGATACCGTGGATAAGGCATGTACTTCCTTAAGCAGTCCTTCGTCGGCCAGCCGGGCCATCACGCCAAGATGATACAACGATGCCCGATACCCGCCGCCGGATAAAGCCAACCCGATCACAATCGTCACTTCCCCCTTCTAGTTAACAACACAAAAAGGCACCTCGATGGGTGCCTGCTATTCGTTAATCCGTTACTTGACCGTTCACCGAGGTAGGGAATGCCTCCTCAATCGTGTCCCTCTGGCTGCCTGGACGCTCCTTCGGGGATTCCGGCTTCTTGTCTTGCTCCGACATCAAAACGTCACCTCCATGATGGTTACAGTTCGACGCCGTACATGCAATACCTGTGCAACCCGAGCGAGAAATGACATTTTTTCGCAAAAAATAATAGTATGCGCCGGCCCTGCACCACCATCCCCTAAGCCGCTATAGCAGATGCATCTTCGCCTCTGCTTCATCCCAAGGCACAATATACCCATGCCCCTTCGCGCAAAAGATGGAGGATGACGTGTACAGTGGATCCGCGTCCTTCCGGTAATCTTTCCGTTCAATGACTTCCTGTGCGTTATGACACCGATCATAACCGCCGAACGCGAGATGAATCGTGCCTCTGCCATGCGTATTCGCGGCAAGCTCCGTGCTGTAATGCATGAAGGTCGCGACAGGGACACTTCCTGTGACGACTGCATGCGTCGCCGTCGTCTGCGGCGGGTAGAAGCGGCCGCTCGCCCGCTGAATGTCCGACAGCACTTTGCCGAGATCATCGAGCTCGACACGGATTTTGAATAGATAATACGGCTCCAACAGCACATTGTCCGCCTTCTCCAACCCCTGCCGCAGCGCACGGAATGTAGCTTCACGGAAATCGCCGCCATGCGTATGCTCGTTATGCCCCGCACCCTTCAATAGCGTAACCTTAATATCGGTCACCGCCATGCCTGTCAGCAAGCCGTGATGCTCGCGCTCGAATAGATGCGTGCGGATGACATTCTGGCTGCCGATGCTTAATTCATTCGGATGACATACGCTCTCGAATGCAATGCCGCTGCCTCGTTCACCCGGCTCGAGCAGCAGATGCACCTCCGCATAATGCTTGAGAGGCTCGAAGTGGCCGTATCCTCTCACTGTGGTCGCGATCGTTTCTTTATATAAAATCTCAGGACTGCCGAACGTCACCGCCATCTGGAACCGGTCCTTCATAATCTGCTGCAGCACTTCGAGCTGAATGACGCCCATGACGTGGATATGAATTTCCTGCAGCGTCTCCTCCCAAATAACGTTCAAGGAAGGGTCCTCGGCATCCAGCATGCGGAAGGCGCGAAGCACATCCTTCACATTGAGCGTATCCGAGAAGTTCACCTTCGAGGTCAGCGTTGGCACCAGCTCATAATCAAGCTTGTCCGAGCAGGCGCCTACGCCTTGCCCAGTCTCCGCAGCGGATAACCCGATCACTGCGAACAGATCACCCGCCGCCACCTGATCAACCGGCTGCGACCTTGTTCCGTTCACGATGAGCAGCCGAGTGACCTTCTCGATTAGCTGCTCGTCGCCTTCGCTGCCGCTGATGCGATACGTCAGCTCGTCGCGCACCTTGAGCGCGCCGCTCAACGCTTTGATATACGTGTGACGCACGCCGCTCTGGTCGTAACGGATTTTGTAGACGCGTCCTCCGAACTTGGCTTGTTCATCGTCGTTCACGGTCGTCAATCTATGAAGCTGGTCTAGGAACTCGACAACACCTTCATCCTGAAGGGCCGAGCCGCTTGCACATGGATAGATCGTTCCGCCACTGATCATTGTCTGCAGCGTCCGCAGCCAGTAGCTCGGATCATCTGCCCCGCTGAGGAATGCATCCAACACCTGCTCGTCCCGCTCCGCCATGCTCTCCCGCAGTGCTTCTCCAACCGCACCACCGGTGAAGTTTCCGTTCAGGCTGCACACATCCGCCGTCAGATGCATGCGAATTTCGTCCATTGCACGGTCGACGTCGGCGCCAACTCGATCTATTTTGTTAAGGAAGAAGAACGTCGGGATACGATGCTTGTGCAGCAGCTGCCACACCGTCTCCGTATGCCCCTGCACGCCTTCCACCGCGCTGACGACGAGAATGGCGTAATCCATCACCCGAATGGCGCGCTCCATCTCCGGCGAGAAATCGACGTGACCCGGCGTATCGATGAGATAATAAGTGGTATCTTTATAGGACATAACCGCCTGATCGGCGAACACCGTAATGCCCCGCGCCCGCTCGATCTCATGGCTGTCGAGGTAAGCGTCCTTATGGTCGACTCGTCCCCGTTCCCTAATGCTATTCGTATGGTACAGCAGTTGCTCGGCCAGCGTCGTCTTCCCCGCATCGACGTGGGCGAACATGCCTATCGTTATCGGTCTCATCCAGCTCTCCTTGACTACCCATTATATGTGCCAACTTAACGTTATCGCCTGTCCCCTTATCATAGCTCATACGGGCAGATTCGTCCTGCTCTCTCCTAAGTAAAGTACGTGTTCAAAAAGTTCGGTTTTCAGCACCGACGTGGAATGAGGATCGGAGCATAGTGCTGCGTGAGAACCGGAAGTCTCGGCTTCATCCAAGATTCGATCCGAGTACACTCCTTGAGATGCTTCGTGATCTGAAGCGATCTTTTTGAACTTCCTCTATATGTTATCGTTCTGTGAACAGTGAGAATCGTTCTCCACTGCACATAGTGTCAAACCCATCTTTATGGTAAAATGAACCTTGTCTACGCCCAGTTGGCGCGATTACATACGTCTGTATGAATGATTTGACTATTCTTGGAACACAGTATCCTGTGGGACTTTGTCGAGTGCCAGATTTAAGTCCGTTTCAAACCAAGAAATAAGACGTCAGTTTTCTTGACAAACAGCTAGATTAGAATTATTATAAACAGACAATAATTATCGCCCAGCACGCTACCGGTCATCCGCACAGTATGCGAGGCAACACTATATATATTTGGAGGTAATGAACAATGTCCCTTATCGGATCCGAGGTAAAACCTTTCAAAGCAACAGCTTACAAAAACGGTGCTTTCATCGACCTGACAGAAGCAGACTTCAAAGGCAAATGGAGCGTAGTATGCTTCTACCCAGCTGACTTCACGTTCGTATGCCCTACGGAACTCGAAGACCTGCAAAACCAATACGCTGCGCTGCAAGCGCTCGGCACAGAAGTTTACTCCGTATCGACGGATACGCACTTCACGCACAAAGCTTGGCATGACAGCTCGGCAACGATCGGCAAAATCACGTACGCAATGATCGGCGACCCAACGCACACGATCTCCCGCAACTTCGACGTTCTGATCGAAGCTGACGGTCTGGCTGACCGCGGTACGTTCATCATCGACCCAGACGGCGTGATCCAATCCGTTGAGATCAGCGCTGGCGGCATCGGCCGTGACGCGAGCATCCTCGTCGGCAAAATCAAAGCAGCTCAATACGTTCGCAATAATCCAGGCGAAGTATGCCCTGCTAAATGGCAAGAAGGCGCTGCGACGCTGAAACCTAGCCTCGATCTCGTAGGCAAGATCTAAGGAGCGGATATCTATGGCACTCGACTCCGAAATCAAAGCACAGTTAAATCAATATCTGCAGCTCTTAGAAAGCGACGTCGTGCTGAAGGTTAATGCGGGGTCGGATAGCGTATCTGAAGAGATGCTGGCATTGGTCAATGAACTTGCCAGCATGTCTTCCCGGATTACCGTAGAGCAGGCACAGCTCGAGAGAACGCCAAGCTTCAGCGTCAACCGTGTTGGCGAAGATACTGGTGTTACGTTCGCCGGCGTCCCGCTGGGACATGAATTTACATCTCTTGTACTCGCCCTCCTGCAAGTGAGCGGCAGAGCGCCGAAGGTCGATCAGAGCGTTATTGATCAGATCAAGGCGATCAAGGGTGAATATCGTTTCGAATCCTACATCAGTCTGAGCTGCCACAACTGCCCGGATGTCGTGCAGGCGCTGAACGTACTGAGCGTCCTGAACCCTGGCATTTCGCATACGATGATTGATGGCGCTGCCTTCAAGGAAGAAGTCGAGAGCAAGGACATTCTTGCTGTTCCGACGGTCTACCTCAATGGCGAATCGTTCGGCAGCGGCCGTATGTCGCTTGAAGAGATTCTTGCGAAGCTCGGCACTGGCCCAGATGCATCAGAGCTCTCCGATAAAGAGCCTTTCGATGTGCTCGTCGTTGGCGGCGGCCCTGCTGGCGCAAGCGCAGCGATCTACGCAGCCCGCAAAGGCATCCGTACCGGTATCGTGGCTGAACGCTTCGGCGGCCAAGTCATGGATACGCTCGGCATCGAGAACTTCATCAGTGTCAAGTACACGGAAGGTCCGAAGCTTGCAGCGAGCCTGGAAGAGCATGCAAAGGAATACGGCATCGATATTATGAATCTGCAGCGCGCGAAGCGCCTGGAGAAGAAAGACCTGATTGAGCTTGAACTCGAGAACGGCGCTGTACTGAAGAGTAAGACCGTTATCGTCTCGACTGGCGCACGCTGGCGCAATGTTGGCGTTCCAGGCGAGCAAGAGTTCAAGAACAAAGGCGTAGCCTACTGCCCGCACTGCGACGGTCCGCTGTTTGCAGGCAAGCATGTAGCCGTTATCGGCGGCGGCAACTCCGGCATCGAAGCCGCGATTGACCTCGCTGGTATCGTAAGCCACGTCACGGTGCTTGAGTTCATGCCTGAGCTGAAGGCCGACTCGGTATTGCAGAAGCGCTTGTTCAGCCTGCCTAACGTAACGGTGCTGAAGAACGTTCAAACGAAAGAAATTACGGGTACGGACAAAGTAAACGGCATTACTTACGTTGAGCGCGACACTGGCGCAGAGCAGCACATCGAGCTGCAAGGCGTATTCGTCCTGATCGGTCTCGTACCGAATACGGATTGGCTGGCCGAAACCGTTGAGCGCAATCGCATGGGCGAGATCGAAGTTGACCGTCAAGGCGCAACGTCTCTCCCAGGTGTATTCGCTGCAGGCGACTGCACGAACAGTGCATACAAGCAAATCATCATCTCGATGGGATCGGGCGCTACGGCATCACTCGGCGCATTCGATTACCTGATCCGCAACTACTAAGCTATTATCCAGCCGCTTGACGATCGGTTTATCCGAGACGTCGGGCGGCTTTTTCACGTGTTAGCGTATCGTGTTGATGAATAAAGGAAAAGGCGGGACAGTGCACCTGATTGGTGCGCTATCCCGCCTTTTGTTTTGCATTGAAGAGATATGTGCTACTGCTTGTTAATGAGTTCGGACTGCTGCAGAAGCCGCTCGATGATGATCGCAACCTCAGCCTTCGTAATGTGGTCCTTAGGCGCTAACAGCTTGCTGCTCTTGCCGTTGACAAGGCCTGCTTGCAGGCAAAGCATGATGCTCTGTTCAGCCCAAATCGATACGTTCCCCGCATCCGAATAAGGTTTCAGCGCTGTATCCGCTGACTGTGCGGAGATTGTCTCCGTCAGTTTCGTAAGTGTCATTGCCCGAGCAATAATAACCATTGCCTGCTCACGCGTGATGACGTCCTGTGCATGGAACTGTCCGTCGCCCAATCCGTCAATCAGGTGATAGGCGTACGCTGCGTTAACGGCACCGTTATACCATGCGGATTGCTTCACATCGGAGAATGGCGATACGCCGTTAATCTGCTCAAGCCCCAGTGCACGAACGATAATGGCGATAAATTCGGCACGTGTGATGGATTTGCGCGGCTCATATAGACCCTTGCCCGATCCCTGGACAATCATGCGCGATCCGAGATCATTAATTGCATCTTGTGCTGCAAGCCCCTCAACATCCTTGAACTGAACCGGATGCACGATGAGTGCATACGTGCTGTTCGTCAAGCTGTTGATGACAGCGTAATAACGGCCGCCTTGTTGAACAATCTTAGTTGGTACATGACGAGTTGTACCGTCTGCTTCAACGACGACAGCCGTTGTGATCTTGTTCGGATCAACGCCTTCTGGAATTGCGATTGTGCGTTCGATGTACGAATTGAATTGCGATAGTTCGATCGAACGGTCATCATGTTGCGCTCTAACCGTAAATTGCATCGGCTTCAGCACGAGCGCGAAGCCTCCGTCAGCGGCTGCATCTTTCACGAGCTCAGCTGTTTCTGCGGTAGGTTTCGCAATCTCGATTTGCACATTGATTTGATTCAGATCCGTTACACCCAGCTGCTTAACAATTGCTTGGATGTCGATCTCTACGGATGGCAGTGTATACGAAGCCTGTCCGGTCTGAAGAACCAGGACCGCTTGTTTATCCGCCATCTGACTGATCATCTGGCCATTCAGTTGTCCAACGATAACATCGGAAGCATCGTTAACCGGAATGGTAATGACAGTGCCTTGCTCTGCCGCTTGCAGTTTCGCAGCCAGCTTGTTTGGATCAAGTGTAATCGTGAGAACCGATTGGTCATTACGTGCGCTTGTCGCATCTTTTCCCACGCTCTCGGCTTTGCCATTGATCCATACCTCGAAGCCCTTTTCTGTTGATTCAACAGGTTGTGATGGCTCAGAAGGCTGTGATGGTGAAGGCACGTACGGCAATGCTGGTACCGTTAGGACGAATGTCTTCGTCTCGCTTGTTGAGCCTTTCGTAATCGTTGCCGTCAGCGTTACGAGTGCGTCACCCGCAGAGTAGCTTGGGCGCGTTACCGTTCCGTTGGCTGCGACGATACTCGATTTATCCGAGCTCCAAGTGATGCTCGTTCCGTCTAGGCCTGCCGTGCTGAGTGTCAGGTTCCGCCTCACGTCAGCGGCTGTGTCTCCAGTTGCATAGCCTACAGTCAATACATCTTTCGCTGCTGCAACTGCTTCAGCATCGGTTTGTGCAAGCGTCGTTACCGTCAATGTGAAGGTCTTCGTCTCTTCGACGGAGCCCTTCTTGATCGTTGCCGTCAGCGTTACGAGTGCGTCACCCGCTGTGTAGCTTGGGCGGGTC